>JANYCV010000638.1 GCA_025360145.1 Acidobacteriaceae bacterium | reverse complement strand
GATGCTGCTCCCGGGCGGCACTGTGGCCGAAATAGCCGTCGTTCGATAGGTTAATCAACACATCCGTCTTGAAGCGCCGGACGAAGTGCGGGAATGCCGATTCGTAGCAAATGAACGCCGACAGTGAATGGCCGCGGACAGAGAAGGTAGTGAACTTCTCACCCGCCTGAAAGTTGCCGATCTCCGTAGAGATCTTGCTCGCGAAGCCGAACGGCGCCGGCACATACTCGCCGAAAGGGACCAGCAGGATCTTGTCATACCGTCCCGCCACTTCTCCGGTGGAATTGATCATCTGAGCCGAGTTCAACGGCTCGCCCTTCGCCGTCCGGGCGACGGTGCCGAACAGTACGGCGCTGCGAGTCACACGGGCCAGCGAGTTCATCCGGTCCCGGAAGTGCGCGTCGCTATCGTAGTAAAGCGGCGCGGGCACTTCAGGCCACAGAATCACCGCTGCTGCTGGCTCATCGGCGGCCAGCGCATTCTGGAGAGAAAGATACTCCAGCCGCCGCTGCATCTCGTCGACGTCCTGTTGGCGCCACTCCTTCTCCTCGTCGATGTTGGGCTGCAATGCAACCGCCGACTCTGCAGGACGCGATACCTCGGGCAGCGCAGGCAGCGCGTAGAGCATCGGCAGAATCAGAACCCAGACCAGTTCCCGCCGGGTCCGGCGCAGCGCGATCATGGCGATGCCCACCGACATCAGCGCGAACATAAACGAGAGCCCGTAAACCCCTGTCAACGGGGCCAACCGCATCGGAATGCCCATGTCGATCCCGGCGTCGCCCAGCTTCAGCCACATGAACCCGAACGGTGTGGGAATACGCTCGGCGGCCACCCAGAGCGCCGCGATGGCCGGGGCCGCGTACCACTTATGAACCACCACTCCGGCCAGCATGCCGAACACCGCCATGTTGACGCTGGGCGTCAGGCAGAACAGCAGGAACACGCCGAAGCCGCCCGCATTTCCTAAACCTCCGTGAACGGCCATCACGAACTGGATCCAGTAGCACATGGACCCCCAGAACACGGCACCGGCAACGTAGCCCAGCAGGAACCGGTACTTCGGACGGTACTCGCGCGCCAGCGCGATCAGCAGCGGAGTCAATGCGAAAGGGGCCAGCCAGACCAGGTTCCAGCGGGGGTGAACCGCAGCCAGCAGAAGCCCGCTGACCATTGCCAGCAGCAGGTTCAACACGCGGTTTGCGAGGCGTGCTCACTCACCATATCGGCCATGTAGGAGCTGCGCACGAACGGTCCGCTGAACACCATCTTGAAGCCGATGGAGAGGCCGTAATCCCGATAGGCGTCAAACTGCGCCGGCGTGACATATTCGGCCACCGCCAGATTCCGCCGCGTAGGCTGCAAGTATTGCCCGATGGTAGCGACATCCACGTCATGGGCCTGCAGATCCCGCAACAAGGACTCGACCTCAGCGTGCTGTTCGCCCAACCCGGCCATCAGTCCGGATTTCGTCAGCACATCCGGCCGGTACTTCTTCCCGAACCGCAGCACGTCTAGCGACTGCTGATAGTTCGCCTGCGGCCGGACCCGGCTGTATAGCCGCGGCACCGTCTCCATGTTGTGGTTGAACACATGCGGCCCGGCGTCCAACACCCGTGCCACCGCATCCATGTTCCCGCAGAAGTCCGGAGTCAGCACTTCCACTCGCGCGCCTGGAAGAGCCTCGCGTACTTCCCGGACCGTCTCCGCGAAGTGATGCGATCCGCCGTCGGGAAGATCGTCGCGGTTCACACTTGTGATCACCACGTACCGCAGCTTCATCTCCGCCGCCATCCGGGCCACGTTCCGCGGTTCATCCGGATCAAGGGTGAACTCACGCTTCTGCGGCGACCCCTTCGGCACCGAACAGAACCCGCACCCGCGCGTACACAGGTTGCCGAGGATCATGAACGTAGCTGCGCCGCGATGAAAGCACTCGTGGATGTTGGGGCACCGCGCCGACTCGCAAACCGTGTGCAGCTTGAGCTTGCGCAGATCCTGCTTCAGCAGCGTCACCGACTCAAAGTGCGTTTGCCCTTTGCGCAGCCACTCGGGGAGCCTCGGCTGAGCACGTCCCGCAATTTGAACTAAGCTGTCCGCCACAGTTAGAACTTCTTTGGAAACGCCAGTTTAAAACCGGCCTGTTCCAGATCGCCTTTCAGCTTTCCGGCGTCGGCTGCGTCTTTGGCAGGGCCAACCAGTACGCGGAAGATCTTGTCGTTAGGACCGGCGGCAACCAGCGCCTTAAATCCCTTCTTAGCCAGAACGTCCACCAGAACTTCGGCCTCAGGCTTCGCCACAGCCAGCAACTGGATATAGATCTGGCCCGGTATCGGTTGTTCAACTGACCGCGTGACAGCCGTTACCTCGATCGGCTCCTTGTGGGGCAACTTCGGCGCCTCGGCAGCGGGCGCGGCCTCGGTCTTTGTGGTTACAGGTTCCACGACAGTTGGAGTAGCAGCCGCGGGCATAGCGCTCTGTCCATCCGTGCGCGCGGGCGTCGTTCCTTCCGCCGGTGCGGCTCGCTTTGCCGTATCGGGGGGGCCGGAGTTCCTTCCCACGATGTACCCCATGGTGAAGAACACTCCCAGCAGAATAATGACGATAAAGAAGACGCTTAATAGTTGCTTGTTGCCGAGGATGAGTTCAAACTCACCCTCGTCGTTTCTAGGCATGGAAATAGAGGGTTCGATGGGTTACTCTCTCCGGGCAACGCCCGCTTGCTCTAATGCTTTACTCAACCCTGTAATTATATCGATAGGCAGGGGGAAGACAATAGTGGTGTTCTTTTCGGCTCCTATTTCCACCATCGTCTGTAGATATCGCAACTGAATAGCTACGGGTTGCTTCTGGATCACTTCGGCCGCCATGGCAAGCTTTTCGGCTGCCATATATTCACCCTCGGCATGGATGATCTTAGCACGCCGTTCCCGCTCGGCCTCGGCCTGTTTGGCGATCGCGCGGATCATTTGCTCTGGTAGATCCACCTGTTTCACTTCTACCTTCGATACCTTAACGCCCCACGGTTCGGTGTCTGTATCGAGTGTGGCTTGCAGTTGAAGATTCAGCTTCTCGCGCTGGCTCAGCAGTTCGTCCAGTTCCACTTCACCCAGTACGCTTCGAAGGGTGGTCTGCGCCAACTGCGAGGTCGTATACATGAAGTTCGTGACGGCGATCACCGCCTTGATCGGGTCCACCACTTTCAGAAACAGGACGGCGTTTACCTTGGCCGTCACGTTGTCGCGCGTGACCACATCCTGTGGCGGCACTTCGATGGTTTCCAGGCGCAATGACAGCCGGACCATCCGGTCAACCGGCGCGAATACCAGAATCAGGCCCGGCCCCTTCGGCTGAGGAAGTACCCGCCCGAGCCGGAAGATGACGCCGCGCTCGTACTCCCGTAATATCTTGATCGAAGAAATCAGATAGATTGCGACGATCACCAACGCCAGCGTGGGTATGTCAAACATAGATGTGTCTCCTCAGGAAACCGGTTCAACTGTAAGCTTCAATCCTTGCACAGCGGTGACTCGCACGTTTACTCCCACTGCCACGGGTACCGGCGACACCGCAGTCCAGTATTCCCCGTGAAGTAAAACCCTTCCCTCCGGATTCAGTGGCGTCCGGACAACGGCGATCTCGTCGATCATCGTTTCTTTCCCGGTAAGCACTTTGTTCTCGCGTGCCCGGAAGGCGATGGTTGCCAGAAATACGGTGATCGCGGCGAAGGGCAATGACAATCCGAGGGCGGTGGAGAGGCGGATGCGTACCTCCGGCGGACCATCTATCAACAGCAGCGCGCCGAGGACCATCGCGACGGCGCCTCCGACTCCGAGAATGCCGTGTGAGGCGAACTTTGCCTCCAGCACGAATAAAGCCATGGCAAGCAGCAAAAGGGCGAGGCCGATCCAGCTTACCGGGAAAACGCTGAGCGCCGAGAGTGCCAGCAGTGCCGAGATACCGCCAATCACTCCGGGAAACACCAACCCTGGAGCGTTGAATTCGATATAGACACCCAGGATGCCGATCACGAGAAGCACGAAGGCAATGTTCGGGTCGCTGATCGAGCTGACGATTCGCTCGCGGTAGGAGGGTTCAAATTCCACAACAACCGCCCCTTGCAGGTTCAGTTTCACTTTACTGCCGTCGAGCCGGGTCACCTCCCGCCCGTTCAGCTTTTCCAGCAATTGCCTCTCGTCCTTCACAGTCAGATCGATCAGGTTATCGCGCAGTGCTTCCGTCTCGGTGAACGACTTCGCCTCCCGGACGGTCTTCTCCGCCAGTTCCACATTCCTGTGATGGCGCGCCACCAGGCTGCGGAGCCCCGCCGCAGTATCGTTCTCAATCTTTTGGCGCATCACCGGGTCCATCTGCTGGCCTAAAAGCACCGGCGAGGCGGCGCCCGTATTGGTGCCGTCCGCCATGGCTGCGATGTCGCCGGCCTGAAGAAGGAAGAAACCCGCCGAGGCCGCCCGCCCGCCACTCGGTGTGACGAAAGTGATGACAGGCACTCCGGAGGCGCTCAATTTTTCAATCACCTGACGGGTTGCGTCCAGCATTCCACCCGGTGTATTCAAACGGATCAACAGAGCTTCGGCATGCTCGCGCTGCGCCTGCTCCAGCGCTCGGGAAACGATTTCGACAGTAATGGGATGGATGACGTGCTCGACAGATATCGCCAGTACCTTCGGCGGCGCGGCACGCACGACACCGAAAGCGAGAGCGGCCAGGACGCAGATGGACCGAAGGCTCAACCTACTTATCAGGATATCACCAGTGATCAACTTTCCTCTAAAAGGAGTCTAACTTGCCGATGAGTTTACTAGTCGTGTATGGACAGGATTCCATTTCCGTAGCGCCCCGCGCTGATCGCGTTCCATGGGTAGGCGCCATCGTATTGTTGGTGGCGACGTTATCCATTTTTTTTGGCAAGGGCATGGTTCCCCCGCTTTCCGGTATCCTTGTCCCCTTCGAGATACAGGCGACCGATGTCGGCGGTCAGATGCATATTCGCTGGAACGCCCGGGCAGATGACGTCGCCAGGGCTGAGAATGCGGCCCTTGAAGTCGCGGACGGCAAGAAGGAATATCGCTTTCCAGTGTCGCGGGGAGTGCTGTCCTCGGGGGCGATAGAGTACATCAGGAAAGCGGATGACGTTGCCGCGACTCTGGTTCTTTATAAAGACGGGCGGGAGACAGAACGCCGCACCGTCCGCTCGGTGAGTGCTCCCGGTACTCATTAATCAACCGCCCCTCGTGTTACGGTTTTCGCAGATCGACGCCACGCATTTCTTTCGGTTGTTCTATCCCCATTATTCCCAAAATAGTCGGTGAAATATCTTGAAGCGCTCCGTTTTGCCGCAGCGGTGTTCCGTCTTCGCTGACGAAAATAAACGGCACAGGGTTAGTGGTGTGATAGGTGTGCGGTCCGCCGGTTACCGGATCGATCATACGCTCTGCGTTTCCGTGATCCGCGGTGATGAGCCACGATCCGCCCTTCTGCCGTAGAGATTGATAAATGCGTCCCAGGCAGGCATCCACGGCCTCCACCGCCCGCACGGTCGGCTCCATCTTTCCGGAATGTCCCACCATATCGGCGTTGGCAAAGTTCATCACGATTACTTCGAAGCTATCCTTCTCAATCGCGGCGATCACCGTATCTGCTACTCCGGCGGCACTCATTTCCGGCTTGAGATCATAGGTGGCCACTTTCGGAGACTGCACCATTTCACGCTCTTCGCCGGCATACGGTTTCTCGTTGCCGCCGTTAAAGAAGTATGTAACGTGCGCATACTTTTCCGTTTCGGCGACACGCAGGTTCTTCCAGTTCACCTGTGCCATCACGTTCGCCAGGATGTTGTTGGGGTGCTCTCTGGGCAGCACAAACGGAAGGCCAAATGATTTCTCGTACTGGGTCATTGTGGTGAAGTGCAGATTCTTTGGCACCAGCGACCGGGATGGCTGTTCGAGCTTGTCGTCCGTGAGCGCGATGGTCATTTCGCGGGCACGATCCGCGCGGTAGTTGTAATAGAGGCACGCGTCTCCATCGCGAATCAGGCCGACCGGCTGGTTCTGCCCGTCCACGATCGTGATGGGCTCGATGAATTCATCGGTGATGCCTTTTTCATACGATTTCCGGACTGCGGCCACCGCATCGGTCGCCTTCTCGCCATTGCCCAGGACCATTGCTCCAAATGCGCGCTCCACCCGATCCCAACGCTTGTCGCGATCCATGGCGTAGTAGCGGCCGGAGACGGAGGCGATTTTGCCCACCCCAATTTCCGTGATTTGGCGTTGCAGTTCTTCGAGGAACGCCGCGCCGGTCTCAGGGCCCGTGTCACGTCCATCCATAAAACAGTGAACGAAGACGTTCCGCACGCCTTCCTGTTTCGCCAGCTTTAGAATGGCGAACAGATGGGCGCTTTGGGAATGGACACCGCCGTCGGACAGCAGACCCATGACATGCAACTGGCTGGTGCCCGCGTGCTTCATGGACGCCAGCAATGCCGGGTCGCGGAAGAAGTCACCGGAGCTAATCATGAGGTCGATCCGGGTGACGTCCATGGAAACAACCCGGCCGGCGCCGATGTTTAGGTGCCCCACTTCGCTGTTTCCCATCTGGCCGTCCGGCAATCCCACATACGGTCCCGAAGTGTGAATGAGAGTATTGGGAAAATCCCTTATGAGACTGTCGTACACGGGCTTATGCGCGGCGGCGATTGCGTTGCCCTCGGTGGCCGGGGAAAATCCCCAGCCATCCAGAATGGTCAAGATCAGCGGTCTTGGCATGTTACTGGCGGAATGCCTTTCTTCCGGCGAACTTCGCATTCGCGCCTAGCTCTTCTTCAATCCGCAACAACTGATTGTACTTGGCGATGCGATCGGTCCGGCTGGCCGATCCGGTCTTAATCTGGCCTGCGCTGGTACCCACCGCAAGGTCCGCGATGAAGGCGTCTTCCGTTTCACCCGAACGGTGGGAAGCCACTGCCGTGTAACCGGCGTTCGCAGCCATCGTCATTGCTTCGAGGGTTTCCGTCAATGTACCAATCTGGTTCACTTTGACGAGAATGGAATTTGCGATACCCTTTTCGATTCCCATCGAAAGGCGGGCGGTGTTGGTGACGAAGAGATCGTCGCCGACCAGTTGGATCTTCTTGCCGAGTACATCCGTCATCAACTTCCAGCCGTCCCAATCGTCTTCCGCCATTCCGTCTTCGATGGAAATAATGGGGTACTGGCGAACCCAGTTTGCCCAGAACTCAACCATCTGTTCCGAAGTTCGCTCGCTGTTGTCCGACTTCTTGAAGACGTACTTTGCCTTCGCCTTGTCGTAGAATTCGCTGGCCGCCGGATCGAGCGCAATGCTGATCTGTTCGCCCGGTTTGTAGCCGGCCAGGGTGATGGCTTCCATCACTACTTCGAGCGCTTCTTCGTTCGACTTCAGGTTTGGCGCAAATCCGCCTTCATCGCCCACCGCGGTGGAGTAGCCGCGCTTCTTGAGAACACCCTTCAACGTGTGGAAAACTTCTGTTCCCATGCGCAGCGATTCGGAGAATTTCGTTGCGCCGTGCGGGATGATCATGAACTCTTGCGGGTCAACCGAGTTGTCGGCATGCGCACCGCCGTTCAGGATATTCATCATCGGAACCGGCAGCAGGCAAGCGGAGACACCACCGAGATAGCGATAGAGCGGCGTCATCTGCGAAGCGGCGGCGGCGCGGGCGGCGGCCATGGAGACGGCGAGGATGGCGTTGGCTCCGAGGCGGCTTTTGTTGGGGGTGCCGTCGAGTTCGATCATCATGCGGTCGAGGCCGGCTTGATTGAAGACGTCCATTCCGTCAAGCGCGGGACCAATTTCGGTTACGATGTTCTCTACCGCTTTCAAAGTGCCTTTGCCCAGGTAGCGCGACTTGTCGTTATCGCGCAGTTCGGCTGCTTCGTGCTCTCCGGTGGATGCGCCGGAGGGAACGGCTGCGCGGCCAATACTGCCGTCGGCGACAAGAACGTCTGCTTCTACGGTGGGGTTGCCGCGTGAGTCGAGGATCTCCCGTCCGATGATTTTGACTATGTCCATTGCTTTGATTGTTGTCCTTAAGAGAGTGCTGAGTTGTTGGTGCGAATCTCCTATTTTGGCACAGTGTTCAGGCGGCTGTGCCCGGCTGCGGACAGTGCCGTGATGGCGCGCTGCAAGTTCACGGTCTTGGCCAGTATGTAGTCCGTGTCGAACTTTGAGGTGAAGAAGAAGGAGATGCCGGCCTCGGCGAGGGGGGGCGCCGATTTGGAGCGCGGTCCACCCGGAATCGACTTTGGGTGAATCGGGAGGCGCATTTTCGCAAACGGCGGAGGTTCGAGTTGCAAAGAAAAAGCCCCCCTCCGGCTTGCGGAATTGGCGCTTGGCAGGCAGCCGGCAGATAGATGGCTCGGATTTTAGGATTTTGCAGTCCAAATACTGGTAGACTAAATAGTTGATCTTACACGCGAGGGGGTGAATTTTTATTGGCTGAAGTCCATTTACAAGATGGTGAAACACTCGAAAGCGCATTGCGCCGGTTCAAGCGCAAGGTGCAGCAGGAGGACATCATCAAGGAAATCAAGCGCCACTCCTTCTATCTGAAACCAGGTGAGAAGCAGCGGACCAAGGAAGCCCTGGCCCGCAAACGCAACCGTAAAAAGAGAAGCAAAGACATCGAATAACAATTCGAGTCAGACAGTAACGCCAAGGCGCTCCTTTACCGGAGCGCCTTTTCCATTGGATGGTCCACTTTCTTGAACCCGGCCGGAACATCGAACCTGGAGGCGTCAATGGAGGCGGTGGAGAAGTTGGTGGATTCGGTGGTCATTTCGATCAGCGAACCGGAAGAATCGGAAGACTGCGCCGGGGCCGTGGTTGTTTGGGAAGGCTGTTCCTCGACCGGTTTCTTCTTTTTCCCAAAGCCACCCACTCCGAAGCGGCCGGCAATCGCGCTGGCTGCCATTTCACCAGCCGTCGGCGGGGGCGGGGCAGCCTGCCTGGGCTTTTCAGCACTTGCGGACGGAGGCATTCCGGTGCCATCTCCGGCTACGCCCATCTTCATGATTTGCAGAATTGGCACGCCTTCCAGTTTCGCCGACTCCTTGGCCAACTGACCCATGCCCTTCATCATGTCCCCGCGCTGCATGGCCATGGCGTTTCCGCCGGGCGTCCAAGCGAGTTTTGTTGCCATACGTTTGTAAAAGTCCTTTACATCCTCATAACCTGGAATCTGCGGCGTAAGCCACATGTCGGAAACAACGGTCATGGCTCCTTTGTTTCCCGACTTCTGATCGGTGGCCTCCATCTCGATGGTGAGGACGACTTCCTTGGTGTTGAATCCGGAGATCACTTTCTTCTCGCCGGTCTCCTTCAAAGACGCTTTGAAGTTCATGCCGGCTTTTTGTTCTTTGCCTTTTTCCGCCATCTTGTCCGACATTTGTTGCATGGCCTTGGCCATGTCGGCGAAGGTAATTACGGAGTAGGTCTTCTTGACTGAATCGATGTCAGTGATGGTTTCGCTCTTCAGATCGATCACGGAAATGTGGTTAGCGCCAATGTGGGCCATGCGGTCGCCTTTGACCATCACAGTACTGCTCATGGGGTCACGGGCGGCCTTGGAAAATGCTCCGGCGATTTTCATGATTCCGGCCATCGCGCCGCCGGTCATCTTAACATTCTGATCATATGAAAAATCGGCGAATGCCACAGTGGAGGCAACGCAGCAAACGCTGGCTGCCAAAAAAGTTTTGCGCAACATAAAATTACACCTCGCAACGATCATGGTACTTCATTCGTTGTACCGTGAATGCTGATGCATGATGGAATTAGAATGAAACGTGCAATTGGACCATTCGAAGTAAAGTTGAGCCCTCAGGCTTCGGACCAGCAACCGGCGGACGCGACACCGGGCCGAATGTCGATCGACAAACAGTTTCACGGCGATCTGGAGGCCTACGGTAGAGGGCAGATGCTGACGGCTGGCACCAGCGTGAAGGGCTCGGCTGGTTACGTTGCGATTGAGTTGATCACCGGTACGCTCAATGGCCAAATGGGTAGCTTCATCCTGCAGCATACAGGCACCATGACGCGCGGCAAGCCGCAACTGAGCGTCACGGTAGTGCCGGATTCGGGGACTGGCGAGTTAGCGGGTCTGGTGGGCAAGATGGCGATCGATATAGCCGACGGAAAACACTCGTACGATTTTGAGTACACGATCGGCGATTGAAGTACAATGGCCGTCTTGAGCAAAATATGACAGAGCTGAAAATCCGGCCGAGCGCAAAGCTGCTGATTCCGGTCTATATCGCCGCGGTTGCGCTGGCGATTCTGATTGAGGTCTACCGGAAGACTGCCGACCCGACGCTGGTTTACTTGCACGGGATTCCGGCCTTTCTATTCCTGTGGACGTTCATCCGGCATCTCGGTCTGAATTTCACGACGTTGACGGTGGGCGGCGGGAAGCTTCGCTATCAATCGGGTGTTCTTTCGCGATCCACCCGAACGATGGAAATCAAGAAAGTACAGGACGTCCGGGTAGATCAGACGTTGGGACAGCGGATGCTCGGCATGGGCGATATTTCGATTGAAACGGCGGGCGATTCAAGCCGGCTCACGATGAAGTCCATCGACCGGCCGCATACTGTCGCGGAACAGATATTGGATGCGGCCCACAAGGCCGTCTGAACGGAAAATTTCATGACTGACAAAAAACTGACTGGGAAAACTGCGCTGATTACCGGCGCGAGCAAGGGTTTGGGAAGGGCGATGGCGTTGGCGTTGGGAGCGGCCGGTGCCCGGCTGGCACTGGTTTCGCGTGATGTGAAGCAGATGGAAGACACCGCCGCGGCAGCCCGCGAACTGGGCGCGGTGGCCGACATTTTTCGCGCCGACATCACGGACGAGGCGCAGGTGCTGCAACTGGAGAAAGATGTTTTGGCGACGGCTGGCAAGATTCAGATCCTGATCAACAATGCAGGTGTGAACGTGCGGAAGCCGGTGACCGAATTTACGCTGACGGAATGGAATAGCGTTCTCAATACGAATCTCACCAGCGTGTTCCTGATGTGCCGGTCTTTTGTGCCGCATATGAAGGGCAATGGGTACGGGCGCATTATCAACATGACGTCGATCATGAGCCACGTCTCGCTGCCGGAACGCAGCGCGTATTCATCGAGCAAAGCGGGCCTTCTTGGATTGACGCGCGCGCTCGCACTGGAG
>JANYCV010000151.1 GCA_025360145.1 Acidobacteriaceae bacterium | reverse complement strand
CCACCACATTTCTCACTGCAACTGCGGATCTCCTGATAAAATTAAGGGTAACGTCCTTTTATGATCGATACGCTATTAGCCAAGGTATTCGGCACCAAGAATGATCGCGAAGTGAAGGCCATCGCTCCGGTCATTGCAAGCATTAACGCGCTAGAACCGCAAACACAGAAGCTGACGGATGCCGAATTGTCCGGCAAGACCGAAGAGTTCAAGCAACGCCTGGCAAACGGTGCGACGCTTGACGACATCATGGTGGAAGCCTACGCGGTGGTTCGCGAAGCGGGGTGGCGGGTGCTGCGAATGCGGCATTTCGACGTCCAGTTGATAGGCGGCGTGGTACTGCACAGCGGCAAGATCGCCGAAATGCGAACCGGGGAAGGGAAGACACTGGTTGCTACGCTTCCCACCTATTTGAATGCGCTTTCGGGCAAGGGCGTCCACGTGGTGACGGTGAACGACTACCTGGCGCGCCGCGATTCGGAATGGATGGGACGGCTTTACAAGTTCCTGGGACTTACGGTTGGCGTGATCGTTCACGATCTGGACGACGTCGAACGCAAGGCGAGCTACGGGTCCGACATCACGTACGGCACCAATAACGAATTCGGCTTCGATTTTTTGCGTGACAACATGAAGTTCCGGACTGACGATTGCGTGCAGCGGCCGCACAACTTCGCGATCGTGGATGAAGTGGATTCGATTCTGATCGATGAAGCGCGGACGCCACTGATTATTTCCGGCCCGAGTGAAGAATCCACCGATAAATATTACAAGATCAACCGCATCATCCCGAAGCTGATTCGGGGAGAAGTGATTGATGGGAAAGAGCCCGGCGAAAAGTACACCACCGGCGATTACACGGTGGAAGAGAAGAACCGCACGGTGGCGCTGACCGAAGAAGGCGTGGCGAAGCTGGAGCGGTTGCTGGACGTGCCCAATCTGTACGATCCGTCCGCCATCGAGGTTAACCATCATGTGCAGCAAGCGTTGAAGGCGCACGTGATGTTCCATCGCGATAAAGACTACCTGGTGCAGGACGATCAGGTGGTGATTGTGGATGAATTCACCGGCCGCATTATGCCCGGACGGCGTTGGAGCGACGGTCTGCACCAGGCAATTGAAGCCAAGGAAGGGGTGAAGATCGAGCGGGAAAACCAGACGCTGGCGACCATCACTTTCCAGAACTACTTCCGCATGTATAAGAAGCTGGCCGGAATGACCGGAACGGCCGAGACGGAGGCGGCCGAATTTTATAAGATTTACAAGCTGGAAGTGACTGCCATCCCGACCAATCGGGAGATGCTGCGGAAAGAGTACCAGGACATCGTTTATCGCACCGAAGAAGAGAAGTTTCGCAACGCCGCGATTGAGATCAAGGAGCTGAATACTAAGGGCCAGCCGGTGCTGGTTGGTACGATTTCGGTGGCAAAGTCCGAAAGGCTTTCCGGCATATTGAAGAAGATGGGCGTTCCGCACGAAGTATTGAACGCGAAGAATCACGAGCGCGAAGCGTCGATTGTGGCGCAAGCGGGGCGAAAAGGCGCGGTTACGGTATCGACCAATATGGCCGGCCGCGGCACCGATATTCTGCTGGGCGGCAATGCTGAGTTTCTGGCGCGGGACCGGGCGCGGAAGGCGAATCTGGATCCGGATGCGATGCCGAAAGAGCAGTGGCAGGCCATGCTGGACGAGATGAAAGTGCAGACCGACGCCGAGCACGATGAGGTTGTGACGCTGGGCGGGCTGCATATTGTGGCGACGGAGCGGCACGAATCGAGGCGCATTGACAATCAGCTTCGTGGACGTTCCGGACGGCAGGGCGATCCGGGTAGCGCGCGGTTCTATCTGTCCTTGCAGGACGATCTGCTGCGCATCTTCGGCGGCGAACGGATTCAGAATCTGATGCTGCGGTTGGGCATGGAAGAGAATGTGCCGATCGAATCGAACATGATCACCAAGCGCATTGCGTCGGCGCAGAAGGCGGTTGAGGCGCAGAATTTCGCGGCCCGAAAGCACGTTCTGGAATACGACGATGTGATGAATAAGCAGAGGCAGGCCGTGTACGGAATGCGGCGGCAGTTGCTGGAGGGTACCGAGCAGAAGGACCGAATACTGGAGATTGTGCGCGGAATTGTAGGCGCATTTATCGATAGCCGGTGCCCGGAAGGCGCGCAGCCGCACACTTATGATTTCGACGGCTTGCAGACCGATGTGCTGACGCAGTTCGGAGTGAAGATCGAACCGAAGCAGTTTGGCGAGATGCAGCGCGAGGAGATCGAAGACTCGATTTACGATCAGTGCATTGCGAAGTACAACGAGAAGGAAGCGATGCTGGGCCCGGACGGGGCGGCGATTTTGCGCGAGACCGAGCGCATGATTATGCTGAACGTGATCGACAATCAGTGGAAAGACAACCTGCTGTCGATGGATCACCTGAAAGAAGGCATCGGGCTGCGGGGGTATGGACAAAAAGACCCGCTGATCGAGTACAAGAAAGAATCGTTCACCATGTTCCAGGACATGATGGACCGGATTGAAGATGAGACCATCCGGTTCCTGTTCTTCATGCAGGCGTACGAGGGAGGCCGTCCGGAACTTCCGTATCCGGAGATTGAAGAAGAGGATGAAGATGACGATAACGCGTTGTTGGCGGGCGGGGCGGATGGGTCTAATGGATCGCATGGCAGTGGCCCGACGGCGGACCAGATAGCGGCACAGCATACGTTCCAGGACTTCACCCGTAATATCCAGAAGAAGAAGGACAAGGAACTGGCGGCGCTGCAATTTGTGGGCGGCGACGGGTCGAGTACGACGAAAGAGCCGGTGATTGCGGCCACCAAAGTGGGACGAAATGACCCATGCCCCTGCGGGAGCGGGAAAAAATACAAAAAATGCTGCGGCGCCAACTCTTAATACTTGCAGTTCTAGCCATTGCGGCCCATGCGGAATTGCTGCCGGAGCGGTTCGGGAATTATACCCGGGGCGCGATGAAGCCGGTGGCGGTTGCCGACCGCCCGATTTGGGACGAATACGGATTTGACGCGGCCGAGCAGGGAACCTACAAATCGGGCGCTAACCAGATGGTGGCGACCGCTTACCGGCTGAAAGATCCCACTGCGGCGCTGGCCGCCTTTGAATGGCTACGACCGGCTGAGGCTACACCGCTGAAACTGGCTGAGTACGCGGCTGCTTACGGAAACAGCAGTTTGATTTTGATGGGGAACTATGTCCTTTCGTTTCAGGGAAATCGGCCGACTCCGGCGGATTTGAAGCAGATTTTTATCTACCTGCCGAAATATGACCAATCTTCTCTACCTTCGTTGAGGAATTACGTCCCGGCGAATCATTTGATTGCCAATTCGGAGCGGTACGTTTTGGGTCCGGCGGCTTTGCAGAAGTTTGAGCCGCGGATCGCACCCTCGGTGGCAGCCTTCCATCTGGGAGCGGAAGCGCAGCTTGCCCGGTATAAAACGAAGAACGGCGAATCGCAGCTCGCGATCTTCACCTACCCTACGCCACAGATGGCGCGCGAGCGTCTGGACGCATTCCAGAAGATCGCCGGGGTAGTTGCTAAGCGTTCGGGTCCTCTCGTGGCGGTGATCGTTTCTCCGCCGGATTTGGATGACGCGGAGCGCCTACTCGGTCAGGTGAAGTATGAGCCGGCGATTATTTGGAGCCAGAAAATCCCAGAGCCGCAGGGTAATCCAGGCGACATGTTGATGGGGATCGGTGTCCTATCGGGAGTACTGATAGTACTATCCCTACTGTTTGGATTCTTCCTTGGAGGGTTTCGGGTGGCTCTGGCGCGCTTTGGCCTTGGAAGTGCAAGGGAAACTTTCACCTCGCTTCATCTCGGCAAGAAATAAGTCTCGTTGTTTGTGCTGGTTGGAAAGGAAAAAGCCTTTGCGGCGGTTGGGTTTACGGCGGTTTTGGACCAAGTGAGGCAAAAGCGGCAATCGTCTAAGTTGTTTGTGTTCGGCAGGTTATGGGGTACTTTGGAGCGGTTGGATTTCCTCTTGACTTCAACGCCCGTCGGCCATAATATCCAAATTACATACAGATTTTGGCGGTTGCGATTCCGTCGAGTCTGATTCTCCCAATAACATCACCCTGGTAGAACAGGGTCATGACAAATGCTCACCTCCTCCAAAGGTGAGCATTCCTGTTTATGGGGGGAGCTATGTTAGAATCCAGGAGAGAATACATTCTGGATTCTTTTTGGGAATCCGGCCAGGTGCAGTGATGACGACTATCAAGATTTCCGATGAACTTGCGCGTGAACTCGACCAACTGGCAGGGTCGAAGCCGCGATCGGCGTACGCGGCCGAGGTGCTTTGGAACGATATCCGCCGCAATAGACAGCGAAAATCCCTGATGGAATCCGCGGGAGCCTGGAAAACGGAGGATCATCCGGAACTTGCTCAGGGCGGCGCCGCCTACGTGGAACAAATTCGATCCGAGCCCGATGCGCGGTTTGAAACGGCACTGAAGAGCCGTGAACGTTGATGGCCACCATTCTTCTTGATACATCGGTGATTTTTGATCACCTGAACGGAAGATCGGGCCGAACAGCTTATCTGGCACAGCTCTTGGATGAAGGCCATTCGTTCGGCTGTTGCCCGGTGAACGTCACCGAAGTCTACGCTGGATTGCGGCCCGGCGAAGCGGCGCGGACGAAGGCGTTCCTGGACGATCTCCACTTCTATCCGGTAACCCGGGAGATTGCCGGGCAGGCGGGATTGCTGAGGAGAGACTGGCGCGAGAAGGGGCAGACGTTATCCTACACCGATGTGACAATCGCGGCGGTGGCACTGGGGTATCGTTTACCGCTCTTGACGGACAATCGAAAACATTTCCCTATGTCCGGGCTGCAACTGTACCCGCTTCCGTGAAAAAAGACCGAACTTATGACTGCAACCGTTGTAGCAACTGCGATTTGGAACGACATGGTGAGTTTGAAGATCCCGATCGGCGAAAAGATTCTACGCCCGATTCTGGTTTACGTGTTTCTGGTGGTGATGCTGCGGATCTTCGGCAAACGGGAACTGGCGCAGTTGAATCCGTTCGATCTGGTGGTTCTGCTGTCGCTTTCGAACACCGTTCAGAATGCCATTATCGGCGACGACAATTCGCTTCTGGGTGGCTTCATTGGCGCATTTTCGTTGCTGGCCGTGAATTACGTTGTGGTCCGGTTCCTGTTCCGGCACCGACGGCTGGATCAATTGATTGAAGGCTCGCCCACGCTGTTGATGGAACATGGCAAGGTGTTGCACAAGAACATGGCCAAGGAGCTGTTGAGCGTCTCGGAACTGACGTCGGTGGCGCACCGGCAGGGGTTTGCGAGCCTGGCGGAACTGGAAAGCTGCGTGCTTGAGCCGGGCGGCACATTTGTGCTGAAATCGAAGACGCCAAGCACGGAGGAATCGCGCCATGCGCAGGTTCTGGAAAGGTTGGAGAAGCTTACGCGGAAGGTAGAAGAACTCAGTTCGAAGACGAAGTAGTCAGGAGGACCATGGCGGAACTAGAGATCCATCACGAAGGGCACGAGGCTGATCCATTCGGACAGCGGATAGGAGTGATGGCGGCCATCATTGCGTTGTTTCTGGCCGCTGTCACGATTATGTCCCACCGTTCGCACACCGACGCGGTGATTTACAAGACGGAGGCGAACGACAAATGGGCGTTCTACCAGGCCAAGAGCATTAAGCGGGCGCAATACGACATTGCGGCCCGGGTTGCCGCTCAATCCGGCAGCGGTTTGGCCGAAGAGTTCCATAAAGAATCAGAGCGCTACAAGCGGGAAGACGGGGAGATTATGAAGGAAGCCCAGGAAAAAGAGGCCGAGACCGGACTGGCCGAACGGCGGGCGTTGAAATACGATTTTGGCGAGGGATTGCTGGAATTGGGGCTTGTTCTCTGCTCGTTGTATTTTATTTCGAAAAAGCAGTTATTCCCCGCGGTGGGCATTGTTTCGGCCGTGGCCGGAGTGCTGATTGCATCTACCGCTTTGTTCTTACATTGAGATAGCTGCCGTTAACTGCTACGCTGAAGCTTCTTATGTCAGACCGTAAACTCCAGATTATTCCCCTCGGGGGACTCGGCGAGTTCGGGATGAACTCCATGGCCCTGCGCTACGGCGACGATATTATCGTCATCGACGCGGGCATGATGTTCCCCGATGCCGAATTGTTAGGCGTCGATATCGTAACTCCCGATTTCGCGTATCTGGAAGAACACCGGTCCATGGTTCGGGCGCTTCTTCTGACGCACGGCCACGAAGACCATATCGGTGGAATTCCGTTCCTGCTGGCGCAGATGAACATCCCGATCTACGGGACCGACTTCACGCTGGCGCTGGTGCAAAGGCGGCTTGAAGAGCACGACCTGGATAAAACGGCGGTGCTGAAACGGGTGAAGGCCGGGCAGAAGATTGAACTCGGGCCGTTTGTGGTGGAGTTCATCCGGGTGACGCACTCGATTGTGAGCGCGGTGGCGATGGCGATCACTACGCCGCTTGGGGTGATCATCCACACGGGCGACTTCAAGGTGGACCCGACTCCGACCGACAACGAGCTGTTCGATCTGCATACGTTTGCCGAGTATGGGAAGCGCGGCGTGCTGCTGTTAATGTCTGATTCGACCAACGTCGACCGGGCGGGTTATACGGAGAGCGAACGCGCGGTGCGGCCGCGGCTGGAAGATATTTTCAACCGGGCGGAACGGCGCGTGGTGATCTCTTGCTTCAGTTCGTCGATTCACCGGTTGCAGCAGATTCTGGATCTTTCGGCCGAGTTCGGGCGCAAGGTAGCGTTCCTGGGTCGCAGCATGAACAACGTGACCGAGATTGCCCACAATCTTGGACTGTTGACGATTCCGGACAACATTCTGCTCCGCCCGCAGGACATTATGTCGGCGGCGCCGGGCAAGGTGTGCGTGGTGGTTTCGGGAACGCAGGGCGAGCCGATGTCGGCTCTGTCGCGCGTGGCGGTGGATCAGCATAAGAGCCTGTCGGTGGAGCGCGGCGACACGGTGGTGCTGAGTTCGCGTATTATTCCGGGCAATGAGAAAGCGATTTACCGGATGATGAACCACGTGGCCAAGCGTGGGGCGGATCTGGTTTATGGTTCGATGAATCCGCCGGTACACGTTTCCGGGCACGCGAGCGTGGAAGAGCTGAAGCTGATTCTGAACCTGGTGCGGCCGAGGTATTTCATCCCGCTGCATGGCGAATACCGGCAGATGGCGAAGCATGCATCGCTGGCACGGAATTTGAGCCATGCCGGCATGGAGCAGGCGTTTGTGCTGGAGACGGGGCAGACGGTGGAGATCGATTCGCGCGGTGCGCGGATGGGTCCAAAGGTGGCGGTGGGAAGGGTCTGCATCGACTCCGGGTCGCTGGACGAGGTGGTGGAGGATATGGTGATCCGGGACCGGCG
>JANYCV010000592.1 GCA_025360145.1 Acidobacteriaceae bacterium | reverse complement strand
ACGCGGAAGGCCCGCAGGGAGATCACTGCCAATGGAGAAGCCGAGCTAACAGAAATCTGCATCGCTGGCATCCTGGACGCCAAACGGGGATGGATGGGCATTAACGAATAATATACGATTCGCTGCCCGATGAACAGCGGGTTTTAGGCGGATGATTGAGCGAAGATGAGGTGCAGGCGAGCCCCGGCGTTAATAGGCACGGGGGCCATATCGGCATTCATCCGCTCTTTTGCTCCGTGGAAGGCAGTAAGAAACTGCTCGGTTTCCTCCAAGATCTCCATGCATCGCGAGCAACTTAACAAATGCTCTTCGACTGTACAATTGTCCTCCGGAGAAAGGCGGTTCAAAAGGTATTGTTCAGCCAGATCGGAGATCTCTTCCGGGCATTTTTTTCGCAGTGTGAGTGTAGGCATGCGTAAAACTTACAGCATTTAGAATGCCAACAAGATTCCCCACAAGCCATTGACAACACAGCCCTAGGATTACTCTTAGGAGGCACAATTTGCTAGCGCTTGCAACTTTTACCTTGTCAACGTTTCCAAAACGATACGCTCGATTCCAAAATGAAAACACTTCGGAGGTGGGAGTCTTTCCGAGGGACTAGAATAGGATCATGAGCGACACTCTACGCATTGCGGACCGCGAATTCCATTCGCGGCTTTTCGTAGGAACGGGCAAGTACCGTAGTTTCGAGGAGATGGCGCGCTGCCACGAAGCGTCGGGAGCGGAGGTGGTGACGGTAGCGGTTCGGCGGGTGAATCTGTCCGACAAAAGTAAGGAATCGCTGATCGACTACATCGACCGTTCGAAGCTGTTCATCCTGCCAAACACGGCGGCGTGCTATACGGCGGAAGAGGCGATTCGGACGGCCCGGCTGGGGCGGGAAGTAGGGCTTTCCAACTGGATCAAGCTGGAAGTGATTGGCGATGAGCAGACGCTGTTTCCCGATAACGAAGGGCTTCTGGAGGCGACGCGGGTGCTGGCGCGCGAGGGTTTCATTGTCCTCCCTTATACGACAGACGACTTGATCAACGCGCGGAAATTGATCGATGCCGGGGCGGCGGCGGTGATGCCGCTGGCAGCGCCCATCGGGTCGGGGCTGGGGATTCAGAATCTGACGAACCTCAAGATTTTGCGGGAACGGATTACCGAAGTGCCACTGATTGTGGACGCCGGCGTGGGCACTGCCTCCGATGCGGCGATTGCGATGGAACTGGGGTATGACGGAATATTGATGAATACCGCGATTGCCTCGGCCGCCGATCCGGTGATGATGGCGCTGGCGATGAAGCGCGGCGTGGAGGCGGGTCGGTTGGCATTCCGCGCGGGGCGGATGGGGAAGAAGCTTTATGCCTCGGCCAGTAGTCCTGTGGAGGGAGTAGTCCGGTAGGGCACTCCCTCCAGTTGTCTGAGGCCGGTTGGGAAAGGCTTCTCGCGTTATTTACCGCTGGGCTGCGCCGCTGCGGCCCATGATGGGCCACACGTCAACCACCTGTTCGCCGCGCACCACGTAATAACGATCGTATACGTTGGTGCTCATGTCTAGATTTGAGGGATACAGATCGACGCGATCCCCGAGTTTGTAGTCGCGGACCCCGGCCTCCCAGGTGAGAATGCCATACTCAGCGCCCTGGTTTTCCACCTTCACTTCCGGCCGGCCTTTCACTTCATCGGTAGGCCGCAGAAGCGCTTTGTTGCCTGCGTCAATGGTGCACTGTTGCGGGTGCCGCTTGCTGATTACGGTGGTCAAGACCGTGAGAGCGGGGCCGAAATCGGAGTAAACCGAAGGGTCGCTCTTGGCGCCGATCTTGCGATAGGCGGTGTCCATGAAGACGAAAGATCCGGCTTGCAACTCAGTCATACCGTTGCGCCCCGAATCGATGTTGTAGGTGCCGGTGCTGCCGCCGGTGACGATCTCGACGGGCAGTCCGGCCTTCTTCGCCAACGCTACGGTTTCGAGGAGCCCGGCGGTATCTTCAAGCGACTTCTTCGTTCGTTCATTCCAGCCGTGAGTGTGGGAGGCAGTTCCGGAATAGCCCATGAAGCCGATGAGCGACAGGTTCTTCGACGAATTTACTTTCTTGGCTATTTCCAGCGCGGGTTTGCCGGCTTCACTCCCATGCCGCGTGAGGCCGGCATAAATGTCCACGGCAGTTCGCAGCTTCACTCCGCGTTCGGCCGCGGCATCCTGCAGCCATTCCGCCATCTGGGCATCGTCGACGACGGTGGCAAATGTTGGTTCGCGTTTGGCTAAAGCAATCGCGCGGACAATGTTGTTCTTGCTGGCGGGCTGGCGCGTTAACAATACACCCTTGATGCCGGATTGCGCCATCAATTCGCACTCGGCGATGGTGGCGCAGGTGACTCCGATGGACCCGAGCGCGATTTGGCGCTTAGCGATATCGGGACTTTTATGCACCTTCACGTGGCCGCGCAGATTGATGCCGGTTTTGCGGCAATGATCGGCCATGGTGTGCAGGTTCTTTTCGAAGATGTCCAGATCGACAACCATGCTGGGCGTGGGGAGGTCTTCCTTATACAAGCTGCGGAAATCGCGACGGACGATTCGTTGTTCTACGTCCTCGAAGCGCTTGGTGTCATTGGTTGCGGCGAGCGACATATTGGCGGCTCCGCCGGCTGCGAGAGTACCGAGGAAAAATCGACGTGACAGCATG
>JANYCV010000586.1 GCA_025360145.1 Acidobacteriaceae bacterium | reverse complement strand
CTACGCCGGACGCCCGCGGTGCTTTCGGGGCTGCCTTCTTGCGGGCTGCGCGTTTTGCCGTCTTGCGTTCTTGTGTGTCTTCGATGTGTTTAGTGTTCATTCGTCTATTTTGATCCCTGCAAATTTAGCTACTAATTTCTTCAAGCCATGACCCGGAAAACTGACGGTTAACTTCGCGTCGTCACCCTGGCCTTCTATGCGCAATACCGTTCCGCGTCCGTACTTCGCATGACTTATCATTGAACCCGAGCCAAACGGTTTCTTCTTGGGCGGCCCCGCCGCGGGCCTTGCGGCTTGTTGCTGCGGAGTACCCTGCCTGACTGCCGCCGGTTGCGGCGCCGGCTGCTGGACACCTGCCGGCTGCCGGACACCTGAATGTCCAGCACTTGACTGTCCAGCACTCGCTTGCCGATCGGTGAAGAACTGAGAAATATTCTCTACCGAGTTAAAAGTCTTGCCCGTGTAAACGTTCTTCCGGGCGGCCTCTCGTACATAGGAGCGCTCTGCCATCAGATTCACCTGCGGCACTCCCGAATCGTCACGAACCTTTTCGATCAGCCCCTTCGGAACTTCCGAGAGAAAGCGCGACGGGAATGATACTTCCGGCTGTCCCCCGCCCCACTTGCGGCGGTATCGGGCCCAAGTGAGATACAAACGCTTTTCCGCTCTCGTCATGCCAACGTAACATAACCGGCGCTCCTCTTCCATCTGCGATTCCACGGTCAGGGATCGGCTATGAGGGAAAAGCCCTTCTTCCATGCCCGCGATGAACACAACCGGGAACTCAAGTCCCTTCGCATTGTGCATCGTCAGCAGCGATACTTGCGCGCCTGAATCCAGATTGTCGCTGCCGGAAGCCAGAGCCGCATGATCCAGGAATTCAGCGATAGTTTCGCCGCGCTCAGCCGCTTCCGCCGCCGCGTTCAGCAGCTCGTTGATGTTCTCCAGACGCGTTTGGGATTCCGGCGTGCCGTCGTCCTCCAGCATCTTCTTGTACCCGGTCCGATCCAGAATCAGCCGCAGCGTCTGATCCACGCCCCTGGTCTGCGCCTCCGCGGAAAGCTCCTCGATCATCCGCTGAAACAACCCAAGAGCCGATTCCGCGCGCCCGGAAAATACTTTCTCTTCAATCATCCGGCCAATGGCGGACCACACCGCCAAGTCGTTCTGTAATCCGTACTGCTCAATCTGATCGATGGTGGTCTTGCCGATTCCCCTCGCCGGCGTGTTCACAATGCGCAGCAAATTGACGGAATCGCTCGGGCTGGCCACCACTTTCAGGTACGCCAGAATGTCCTTCACTTCCGCGCGCTGATAGAAACTCATTCCGCCGATGACAACGTACTTCCGCCCATACCGGCGCAGCCCTTCTTCAATCTGCCGCGACTGGAAATTGGTGCGGTAGAGAACCGCGATCCGCTCCTTCGGGTCGGCCAGCAGAAGCTTGTCAATCGTATCGGCAATGAACAGCGCTTCGTTCTCTCCATCCGGCGCGTCGTACTGGGAAATACGGTTACCGTCGTCTGACTCGGTCCACAGCGTCTTGCCCTTGCGTTCTTTATTGTTCGCCACCACCGCGCTGGCGCCTTTCAGAATATTCTGCGTCGAACGGTAGTTCTGCTCCAGCCGGCTGACCTTCGCTTTCGGGTAATCTTTCTCAAAGTCCAGAATGTTGCGAATATCCGCACCGCGCCAACCGTATATCGATTGATCTTCATCTCCCACCACGCAAACATTCGAATGTTCGGTGGTCAATAGCCGCATCAAGTCGTACTGTGTGCGGTTGGTGTCCTGATATTCGTCGATCATCAGATAGCTGATGCGGCGATTCACCAGCATGCGGGTTTCGGCATCGTGCTGCAAAAGGCGTACTGCCTGGATCAGCAGATCGTCGAAGTCCAGCGCGTTCGCCTGCAGCAGCCGCTGTTCATATTTTTCAAAGATGACCGCCAGCCGCGCCATCTTCGGATCGGAGGCGTCTTTGTAGAAATCCTGCGGCGTCTGCTTATGATTCTTAGCGTGGCTGATGCGCGAAAGCACTGCGCGATACTGCATGAACTTCTCATCCAGTCCAACGGCGCGGAAAATCGACTTGATAATCGCCAGTTGCTCGTCGTCGTCGTAGATTGTGAATTGCGTTGTGAAGCCGGGCCGGATGTCGACCAACCGGGCGCCGTCGCGCCGCAGCAGTCTGACGCAGAAAGAGTGGAAAGTTGAGACCACCGGCGTTCCCGAGGCACCAGCCTTCGAGAGCAAATTCCCGATGCGGTTCCGCATCTCCTCCGCTGCTTTGTTCGTAAATGTGACGGCCAGTATCGAATACGCGGGCACGCCGTGATGCGTGACGAGATGCGCGATTCGATGCGTGATCACGCGCGTCTTTCCGCTGCCCGCGCCGGCGAGAATTAAGAGCGGACCATCGACGTGTGCAGCCGCTTCGCGCTGGTGTGGGTTTAGGCCTTGAAGAAAATCCATGAAAAATTCGGGGGCAGATGTGATTTTAACATGGTGGCCGCTGGGAACGTGTTATCAGGCTTGTCTCATGCAAGATGAGCCTGGAGCGGGAGATGGATTCTTACACAACGTGAGCCGGGGGAAGCGAATCGGCCATGCTGAGCATTGATATCCCATATTTCTCGTTGCGCTCCCGATGCCGCTATTACTTGCACCGTACCCTGTGGTTGGTTTCGACCCAACGCTATCGACGGATCTGCGCTGATCAGGGGACGCCCCGATGATATGGACTCTCTCCTGGGCGGCAATGGAGTGCTACCCTGACAATCAATCCTGAAGTTGGGCTGGGACCGGGCCGGGAGTCTTCAAGTCCCGGGTAACCTCCGCGAATTTGTCGAAGAATCTCTTGATCATCATCTTCGAGGTAGTATCCAACAGGCGCTGCCCAACCGCTGCCATGGTCCCGCCGATCTGGACATCGCCCTCGTAGATCACGTTCGTCGTCTCATCGCCTGTCTCTATCTTCAGCAAGCCGTCGCCTTTCAGGAAGCCGATCTTCCCCTTCCCCTCAACAAGCAGGCGAAAGCTGCTCGGCGGTTGCTGATCCGCCAGCTTCACCCTGCCGTCGAAAAGCCCGGACATACTGGCGATCGCCATTTTCATCTTCATCTCATACTCGTTTTCAGCTACCTTATCCAGGCGATCGCACCCGGGCATGCACTTGGCGAGAATCTCAGGGTCCTGCAGGAGCGCGTAGGCGCGCTCCTGCGGAAGATGCACGAGGTAAGTGCCATTGATCTTCAAGTAGCCCTCGAAACAGCGACCGACAATGCACGCCCGGCGTAGACGCGTGCCATCTGCGTTCGATAATTGGCCGAGGCGTGAAGATCGGTGTTTGACTCCACTCCTTCGGAAACGGCTGCCGCAGCTTTCGCAATATCGGCGGCCGTGCCCTCAGTGCCTTCCAACAGCTTCTCGGCTGCCTTGGCCCGAAAAGCCTTCGGGCCAAGGCCGGTGACGCCGACCCGCGCCTTCGTGACCTTCCCGCCCGATTTCGTGATCCGCGCGGCGACTCCCACAATCGCGTATCCGGATGCCGGCTGGACCATCTTCTGATAGCTGACTCCGGCGGATGGATCCTCCACGGGAATGATCACTTCGGTGATGATTTCGCCGGGCTGGAGCGCGGTTGCAAACGTGTCTACGAAGAAATCCTCCACGGAAACCGTACGTTCCCCGCTGCTGCTCGCTAGCCGGAACTGCACTTCCAGCGCCATCAGCGAAGCCGGATAATCGGCGGCGGGATCCGCATGCGCGGCGCTGCCTCCGATGGTGCCCATATTGCGCACCTGTACATCCCCGATATGGGACGCAGCCTCGGCCAGCAGTGGACATCGGGAACGAACCAACGGCGAGGACTCAATCTGGTAATGCGTTGTCATTGCGCCGGCATGGAGTGTTCCAGCCTCCTCCCGAATGTAATTCAGTGCAACAATCCGACCCAGATCCACAACGTGTTCGGGAGCGGCGAGGCGCAGCTTCATGATCGGAATCAGGCTCATGCCGCCAGCCAGTGGTTTGCCGCCACTGGCCAATTGCCCCAGGGCCTCTTTCAGATCGGTTGGGGCTGAGTATTCAAAAATGTGCGCGATCATGCTTGTCCTCCTGCGTTCACCAGCTTCCAGATTTTCTCGGATGTCAGCGGCATGTCGATGTGGCGGATGCCGAACGGCTGTAATGCATTCACCACCGAGTTGACAACGGCGGGCGAACAGCCGATTGTTCCCGCCTCACCTACGCCCTTGACGCCCAGAGGATTTACCGGTGATGGCGTCACGGTGTGGCTGCTCTCAATCCAGGGCATCCGGCTGGCCCTCGGCAGCGCATAATCCATCAATTCGCCGGTGATGAGTTGGCCGTTGTCGTCATAGACCGCCTGTTCCCACAGCGCCTGCCCCAGGCCCTGCGCCACGCCTCCATGAATCTGTCCATCCACAATCAACGGATTGATGATTTTTCCGATATCGTCCACCGCGACGTAACGCTTAATTGCTATGTCGCCGGTATCCTTGTCCACTTCCGTCACGACGATGTGCGCGCCGAATGGGAAAGTGAAATTCGGAGGTTCCCAAAAACGCGTCGCCACCATGCCGGGCTCCGTGTCCGGAGGCAGCTTCATTGCACGATAAGACGCGCCGGCCACTTCCGCAATCGTCACCGATTTGCCGGTCTTATTGCAGATGCACTGCCCGTTGGCAAACAAAATATCATCGGAATCCAGTAGCATGGCGCCGAATTTCTTGATCTTCGCTTTAAGGTCCTGCAATGCAAAGTAAAGCGCCGAGCCTCCGACGGCAGTGCCCCTGCTCCCGAAAGTGCCGATGCCGTATTGAACGACGGTAGTGTCGCCGTGGATCACAAGAACATCGTCAATATCGACGCCAAGCTCATCCGCGGCAATTTGGGCAAAGGTCGTCTCCTCGCCCTGCCCATGCGGAGAGATGCCGGTCATGATGGTGACCTTTCCGGTCGGTTCAATTTTGACCGTCGCGCTTTCCCACCCCCCCGCGGGCATAGCCGGTGAGGGCCCCACGGCGCAAATTTCTCCGTACGACGAAATGCCTATACCCATCAGCTTGCCCGCTTCCCGGGCCTTTGCCTGCTCGGCCAGCAGGTGTGGGTAATCAACTGCAGCCAGGGCCTTTTCAAGCGGCGCGGCGTAATTGCCGCTGTCATAGCTGAGCCCGGTCGGAGTGGCATAGGGGAACTCATCCGGCTGAACGAAGTTCTTGAACCGGATTTCGGCAGGGTCCATCTTCAGCTCCGCGGCGAGTATATCCACCATGCGTTCGATTCCATGCGTCGCCTCGGGCCGTCCGGCTCCCCGATACGCATCCGTCGGCACACAGTTTGTGAAGACTCCGGTTATGTCCGCCTGGATATTCGCGAACTTATACAGGCCCGGCATCATCAGCACCGAGAATGTTGGAATCAACGGTGTGAGCAGTTGGTGATACGCCCCAAGATCCTGAATGAGCTTCAGCTTCAAGCCCAGCATAGTGCCGTCGCGTTTCGCCGCAAGCTCGAAGTAATCGACGTGTCCGCGCCCGTGGATCGTGCACAGGAAGTTTTCCCTGCGGGATTCGATCCACTTCACCGGCTTATGAATTTTCATGGCGATGAAACCCATCAGCGCCTCTTCGGCATAAACATTGAACTTGCTGCCGAAGCCGCCACCCACCTCCGGAGTGATCACTCGCAACCGGTTCTCCGGGATGCTGAGCATCTGCGCCACAAGCGTTCTCATCAGATGAGGAATCTGCGTCGAAGAACGCAGCGTCAGCGATTTCTCACCGGGCCGCCACTCCGCAACCACTCCACGCGTCTCCATCGCCGTGGGAATCAGCCGCTGGCTGGTGATGCGCTGTTTCACCACGACGTCGGCCTCGGCAAACGCCTTGTCGATGTCCCCTCCTTCCTGGTGAAATGTGAACGCGACATTGTCAGGCCATTCCGGATGAACCGGTGGTGCGCCGGGCGCAATCGCTTTCTCGGGATCGGCGACCGCCGGCAGTGGCTCGTAATCCACTTCGATCAGATCGATCGCATCCCGCGCAATGTATTTGTCGGTTGCGACTACGACAGCCACTGCATGGCCGACAAAATAGACGCGATCCGTGGCCAGGATGCGATGGTACGGAACTCGTAGGCCGGGAAGCGAAGCGCCGCAGGGAACAGGGCCGATGCCCTGGGTATCGGCGCCGGTGAAAACGGCCACTACCCCAGGCATGTCGAGCGCAGGTTGGGTGGTAATACTCCGGATGCGTGCGGCCGCGTGCGGGCTTCGCAGAATGCACGCGTGATGCATGCCGGGTATTTGAATGTCTTCCACGTACGTGGCGGTGCCGGTAATCAGGCGCGGATCTTCGCGCCGGCGGATGCGCTTGCCCACGAGGGGCTCGGTTCTTGTAATCGTAGTGGTTGCCATGGCTGGTCTACGCTCCTGTCTTGGCCGCAGCGGTTTTGACTGCGTTCACAATGTGCTGATAGCCGGTGCAGCGGCAGAGATTCCCCTCAAGGCCGTGCCGGATTTCTTCTTCAGTCGGATTCGGGTTTCGTTCCAGAATCTGTTTCGTCACCATGATCATGCCCGGAGTGCAGAAACCGCACTGAAGTCCATGTTCATTCCAGAAAGCCTCCTGGATGGTGTGCAGATTCCCGTTACTCGCCAGGCCCTCGATCGTGAGCACGTTTTTCCCGTCAGCCTGAACGGCAAACATGGTGCACGATTTCACCGCGATGCCATCCACGGCAACGGTGCACGCGCCACATATCGACGTTTCACAGCCAACATGGGCGCCCGTGAGCCCGGCGACATCGCGAATGTAGTGAATCAGAAGGAGCCGCGGTTCGACTTCGTCAGTGCGCGGTTTCCCATTCAGGGTGACACTTATTTCTCGTTTCATCGGGAGTTCCTGGTCACATGGAAGAGATGATTAACGGTCTGACACTACCAAAAGTAAATGACGAAAACAAGGGCATTGTCCCTCCGATGCGACTCTATTGAGTTCGCCGTAATGCCCGGACGAAAACTGTCGGACAGGAATGTGGACTATACTGTGGAGTGGATTCCACACATGGAAACGATCCAAGTTGTTCTCGATAAGAGGTTGCTGCAGGCCACCGACCGTGCAGCCCGCCAGACGAAGCGGAATCGTTCCGCGCTTGTTCGCGATGCCCTTCGGGAGCACATCCGGAGACTGGAGATCCGAACGCTTGAGGAACGCGATCGCGAGGGCTATTCGAGGCAGCCGGGAAAACCAGACGAATCGCTCACCTGGGAGGCGGAGGCAGTTTGGCCGGCCGAATAGCCAGAGGCGATGTCCGTCTTTACCAGTTTGCTCCGCCGGACAAGAGGCGGCCTGTGGTGGTACTTACCCGCGATAGCGCCATTGCCTACTTGTCGACCGTAACCGTAGCTCCGATCACGTCCACTGTTCGAGGAGTGCCATCCGAAATAGTTCTGGATGCTACGGACGGAATGAAGGCACTCTGCGTAGTAAATCTGCACAACGCTGTCACCGTCTCGCAGCAGCGCCTTGGAAGGCGCGTGGCACAGCTGAGTTCCTCGCGGATGCGCGAGATCTGTATCGCATTGCGCTTCTCGCTCGGTTGCGATGGGATCGACTGAGAGTGAGCGTCGGCACCGCGGGTTTGAATCTCAATTCGGAGAGAACGCTACCAGCTCCGCAGGCAAATTCGAGCCCCCAACCGCCACCACGACGAACTGCTTGCCATTGGTGAAGTAAGACATCGGCGAGCCTGTGGCGTTTGCCGGCAAATCGAACTCAGCCACATCTGCGCCGCTCTGCTTGTCGTAGACTCGCAACTTCGCATCCCGAATGATGTGCTCGGCTTCGAGGTGGCCATCGCGGAATCTCTCCGGGCCTACGGGCCCTTCCTGAGCGGCAAACAGCAGTGTCTTCGTCACCAGGACGAAGGTACGGAGCGGCCAGCCGAGCTTCGGGAGTTTGAGCCCCTGCAACGCTGGGTGGTCACGCGGGCCTTCGCCGCTTGCAATCACCCAGCGGTGACTCCCGGAATTGAGATCGATCGCCGTGATACGGCCAAAAGGGGGCTTAAACAACGGCAGGCCTTCGGGCCCGGTCAGCGCATCCCGAAAGCCGGAGTACCTGTCCGTGGTCGGAGTGCCGCCCTTGAAGCGAAGGTTGGCTTTTTCGGCGACTGTGTCCACGGTAGGCCGAGTGATGGACGGCACATAAAGCGTGTGCGTCTCCGGATCGAAGGCCGCGCCCGCCCAACTGGCGCCCCCTTGTGAGCCGGGCAATGAAATGGTGCCCCAGAACGACGGCGGCGTGTACAGCGGACCAAAATCGTACTGGCGCAGAATTTCGAGAGCCCTCGCGCGAAGCGCCGGCGTTAAATCGATCAGGTCGTCTTCCGTAACCCCTTGCCGGTCAAACGGCGCCGGCGTGGCGGGGATCGGCTGCGTGGCCGCCGTCCGCTCTTTGCCGGAGCTCGATTGAGGTACCGGACGTTCGACGATTGGCCAGACCGGCTTGCCATTGACCCGGTCGAGCACAAAAACAAAACCCTGCTTCGTTACCTGCGCAAGCGCTTTGACGCGCCTACCGTTCACCGTGATGTCCGTCAGCGTTGGCGCGGCAGGTGGATCGTAGTCCCAGATGTCATGATGGGTGGTTTGAAAATGCCAGACCCGCTTCCCGGTCGCGGCTTCGAGACAGACGATGCTGGTCCCGAACAGATTGTCCCCCGGCCGGTCGCCGCCATAGTAGTCGCTGGACGGTGTGCTGAAGGGGAGATAGACATAACCTAGCTCTTCGTCGCCGCTGAGCGGCGCCCAGGCGCTCACGCCGCGCGGGCTCTTCCATGAATCTTCGAGCCACGTGTCGTTGCCAAATTCG
>JANYCV010000582.1 GCA_025360145.1 Acidobacteriaceae bacterium | reverse complement strand
CGCTGGTGTTGGCGAGGAAGCCGCCATTTATGACGGCATTTTCGTCCCAGGGATGCCAGTGCAGCACGACGTCGGCGTCGCGAAAAAGTCCAGCCCGGATCATGTAGACCTTGCCGCTGCCACCTTCCTCCGCGGGAGTTCCGTAGTAGCGCAGCGTGCCCGCGATATGATTCGCCGCCATGTATTCTTTCAGCGCCACCGCGGCCAGAGCGGCTCCGGCTCCAAGGAGGTTGTGACCGCAGCCGTGGCCTGGCGCGGATTGCACCACCGGGCTACGGTCTGGCGTGGCAGCTTGCGAAAGACCGGGCAGGGCGTCGAATTCGCCCATGATGGCGATCACAGGCTTGCCCTGGCCATAGTTGGCGATGAAAGCGGTTGGCTCGCCTGCTACGCTGGCCTCCACACGGAACCCCGCCGCTTTCAGGTTGCTTTGTAGCAAAGTTGAACTTTTCTCTTCGCGGTAGCCGACTTCGGCGTATTCCCAGATCGTCTCGGACGTCTGGATATACTGCTCGCTGTGCCGATCGACCAGTTCTTTGATCTGATTATGCCCGGTGGACTGTTGGCCCGAGGCGTTTACGGAAAACAGGGCGGCTACGGCGAGGCTCGGGATGCCGGTGAATCTCATTCGTGTAGTTTATCGCCTTTACCGGCGATGGATACTTGTGTGGTACTTGTGTGGTTCCGTTTCACGATTTGCTATTTCGCGATATAGTTGTAGTGAGGAAATAGAGGAGGCAAACGTGATTTCCATTCGTTTCTCGGCTCCGATATTTACACTTGCCGCGCTCTCGTCTCTGAACGGGCAAATCCCGATTAGTCCGGCCCCCGCGGCGCCAATCGGATTTCTGAACGACGCTAAGCCCGATACCGTCGCGCCCGTCGCGAAGCCCAGTCTGCCGCCGGCGCTCTCGCCGGAAATGCGCGGTGATATTCTGATGGCTCGCAAAATGTATCGCGAGGCCGCTGAGGTGTATGCGGAAGGTTCGGCCAGTTCGGCGGTTCTGGCGAATAAGACCGGCATTGCTTACCACCAGATGCTTGCTTTGGATGCGGCACGGAAGCACTACAACCGGGCGCTGCGGTTGAACCCGAGCTATCCCGAAGCGGTGAACAACCTGGGCACTGTCTACTACGCGCACAAGAATTATCGCCGGGCGGTTTCGCTCTACAATCGCGCGCTGAAGCTGGCGCCGAATTCCGCCTCCATCATGAGCAATCTGGGAACCGCTCAATTTGCGCGGAAGAAGTATAAAGAAGCGCTGGAAGCCTATCAGCAAGCGCTGGCACTGGACTCCGAGGTCTTCGAGCATCGCAGCTCCCACGGAGTTCTGCTGCAGGAACGAAGCGTGGAAGAGCGCGCCAAGTTTCACTTTTATCTGTGCAAGACGTACGCTAAGGCAGGGCAGGTGGAGCGTGCCCTACTCTACATGCGCAAGGCTATTGAAGAAGGCTTCCGGGAGCGCGACAAATTCCGGGAGGATCAGGATTTCGCCAAACTACAGGACAATCCGGAGTTCAAAGAGCTGCTAGCGTTGGAGCCGCGTGTTCTTTAGCAGGAAACGGAATTGGCTGGCAGTTTTTCTGCTTGTTCTCACGAGTTGTTCCCGCAAACCGGAGTCTGCCGATTCCGGACTGCCGCGGCGCATCGGCATTCTGCTGTTTGAAAATCTATCGAGCGATGTCTCTCTCGATTGGTTGGGCCGGGCCGCCACCAGCGTGATTTCGAGCCAGCTTGCTTCGCCGCAATCGATTGTCCCGGTGGAACTGCCCAGTATCCGGGATGCCGCTTCCGCCAATGTGACCGAACTGGTCCACGGATATTACAGCGTGGCCGGAGACGAGGTGCGGTTCACGGCGCAGCTTCGCAATGCGGTGACGTTTCAGAACGGAAAGCTCATCACGGCATCTGGCAAGGTCTCCGCTGGGGTCTTGCCGCTGATCGATGCATTGGCCCGGCAGATCAGCCCGGCTGCGCATCCATACGCGACTAAGAATGAAGTGGCTGTGCGAGAGCTGTTTCAGGGATTCTCGGCTGTTTCTCAAGTCGAGTCGCTGGCCCATCTGGAACTTGCAATACAGGCCGATCCGGCGTTTGGCACTGCGTATTTAGGCCAGATTCAACTGCTGCTGGCGCGCGGCGATACGAATGGAGTAAAGGCTGCTTTGGCGCAGGCGTCGCAACACACAAAGAGCTTTTCCCAGTTGGAGCGGGCAAAGATCGGCATGGTGCGAGCCAGTCTCGGCGGCTCGCGCACGGATCGAATAGAAGCGCTGTCCCGGCTGGTTGCCGCCGTTCCCACCGATCTACAGGCGCTGGATTCGCTGGCGAATTTACAGATCGCGGAGAAGAAGTTCGGAGACGCCATCAGGACGTATCAGACTGCTCTGAAGCTGGAACCGGCCAACATCGTTTTGTGGAATTCGCTGGCTTACGTTCAGGCGTATTCGGGGGATTCCAGCGCAGCACTGAACAGCGTGGAATCGTATCGAAAGTTGGCGCCGAACGATGCCAACGTCTACGATACTTTGGCGGAAATCCACTACCTTTTCGGGCGATTTGCCGATGCCGAGCGGAATTTCGTGGAAGCGAATCGCCGCAACAATGCGCTGGTGAATAGCCAGGAGCTTTATCGTGCCGCGGTGGCTGCGTTTCTCGCCGGGAATTTGAAATCCGCCGCCGGACATTTTGAGGAATATCTTACTGTCTTGAAGAGTGCGAAGGATTCGTTGATTCCCGTTCGGAAGGCGATCTGGGCGTATCAGACCGGCGACAAATCCGCGGTTTCGCAATTGCAGAGTTTCGCGGCGCTGAAGGGCACTCCCCCGGAGGCGGCCTCCGTCGCCCATTCGCAACTCGCGATTTGGCTGCTGAATTCGGACCAGCGTGACAAGGCTCGCGAGGAGGCGTCGAAGGGCGCGGCGCTTGCTGTCAGCCCTGGTTCGCGGAACTTCGCGGCCGTCTCTGGTTTTCTCGCGGGACCGAAAGTATCGGCGTCCGAGTGGAAATTGCGGGCCGAGCGTGCCGCACCAGGGCAGTTGGCCTTGCAGCGGCAGATCCTGGGCTTCGCGCTGCTGTTATCAAGGGAGTATGCGGATGCTGTGCCGGTATGGAAGGCCGCCTATGATGAAGCGGGCTTGGATGCCATGGGAGAGGCAAAGGTATTTCTGGTGTACGCCTACCGGAAAGCGGGTCGCAATCCGGAGGCGACCGAACTGATGAAGACGGGCGTTTTGCCGCCGAAATCGCTGGATCCCGGCGTGCCTTCGCTACTGGTTCCTTACTATTTATCGATCCGGAAGTAGCTTATTCCCAGGGACGCTTCGGTACGCCGCGGTCGCGGTCAGAAACCCGGTCGTAGAGATGCAGGTCCGATGTGGTGCCGAGCGATTGATTGTAGAGGCTGGTCAAACCGAGGCTCTCTTTCAGATCCTCTTCGAAATCGTGCAATGCGGTCAGATGCGAAGCTTGCGCCGGTTCCTTGCGCCCGGACGGCGTCTGGAAGAATTTCTGATACCCGCCATCGACCAGATTGCCGATCTCCTCGCCGATCACGATGCCGGCCTTGCCGATCTCCGGATGCGCACCGCCTGCGTCCTTCAGGATGGCGCCACAGTGGCCCTTGGTGATTCTGGTTCCGCCAGTAACGGCCTGCGCGCTGAAACCGGTTTGCTTCAGTAACTGGATGTGCTCGTCAAATGAGAGTACACGGGTTTTCTCTCTGCGGAAGAACATGTTCCCTCAATTATAAAACAGTGCGAGCTATATAATGCCTGAGTGCCATATCTTCTTTCCCTGGATGAAGGAACCACCAGCGCCCGCGCGGTGCTCTACGATGAACGCGGCAAGCGGTTAGCAATCGAATCCGCGCCTATTGCCTGCCATTATCCGCAGCCCGGCTGGGTAGAGCAGGACGCCGAGGAAATCTGGCAGGCGCAGATCGATTCCGCGCGCCGCCTGGTTGCCGGGGCGACGGCGAAGATTGAGGCGATTGGAATTACCAATCAGCGCGAGACTACGATTGTGTGGGACCGCCGAACAGGCAAGCCCATTGCGCCGGCAATCGTCTGGCAGTGCCGCCGAACCGCCGATTACTGCCGCGAACTGGCAGCCGGCGGCGATGCCGCCATGATCACCGAACGCACCGGCCTGGTGATCGACGCTTACTTTTCCGGAAGCAAGCTGCGCTGGCTGCTGAAGTCGATCCCAAATGCGATGGGCAGGGCGAAAGACGGTGAACTGCTTTTCGGCACCGTGGATAGCTGGCTGGTGTGGAAGTTGACCAATGGCGCGGTTCACGCGACCGATGTCTCAAACGCTTCGCGCACCATGCTGATGAACCTGACCACAGGCGATTGGGACGACGATCTGCTGCGGATCTTCGAAATTCCCCGTGCCGTGCTTCCGAAGATTGTTCCCAGCAGCGGCATTGCCGGTTACACCGCCGCTGAGCATCTGGGCGCGGAGATTCCGATTGCCGGAATCGCCGGGGATCAGCAGGCGGCGCTCGCGGGTCAGGCATGTTTCCGCGCGGGACTTTCGAAGAACACTTATGGCACCGGATGTTTTGCGCTGATGCATACCGGATCCAAAGCTCCGGTGTCGAAGAACAAGCTGCTGGCGACGCGCGCAGCTTCGCTTGGAGGCGAGCCTGCTTATGCGATTGAAGGCAGCGTCTTCATCGCGGGAGCGGCCATCCAGTGGTTGCGCGACAAACTGCAAATTATCAGCAATGCGCCGGAGACGGAAGCGATTGCGATGTCTATTCCGGATACGGGCGGCGTGTACCTTGTCCCGGCATTTGTGGGATTGGGCGCTCCCTATTGGGACGCAGGGGTGCGCGGAGTTCTTAGCGGCAT
>JANYCV010000534.1 GCA_025360145.1 Acidobacteriaceae bacterium | reverse complement strand
GTTTACGTAAAGACGCGCTGCTTCGAACCCTTCCCATTTCCAGATGCGAACGAACAACAGCGTGATCGAATCCGCTCATTGGGCGAGGCTCTCGATCATCACCGTAAACGCCAGCAGGAACTCTTCCCGGCACTCACCATTACCGGCATGTACAACGTGCTCGAAAAGCTCCGCACGGGAGAGGAACTGGATGAAGCAAGCCGCGCGATCCATGAGCAGGGTCTCATCTCCGTCCTGCGCGAGATCCACGACGATCTCGACGCAGCCGTTTTCGACGCCTACGGATGGCCCGCCGACCTAACGACGGAAGACATCTTGTATCGCCTTGTAGCGCTTAATGAAGAAAGGCAGGCCGAAGAGCGCCGCGGGGTTATTCGGTGGTTGCGCCCCGCATTCCAGCAGACTACGCAGCCAGGCCAAGTTGGTTTGGGAATCGAGATGGAACAATCTGCAACCCCAGTAAGTGCGCGACGGCCGTGGCCACCTTCTCTCCCTGAGCGTGTACGCGCCATCCGCAACGTTTTCGCGGAAGAACAGCAGCCGCTGGATGCTACCGCATTGGCGCGCATCTTTATTCGAGCCCGCAGACAGGACGTGCAAGACATCGCGGAGACATTGGTATCCCTAAACCAGGCCCGCCGCGTGGGAGACCGCTATACAGTCTAGAGAACTCTTGCGTGCCGTAAGAGGCGTTGTGAACTCTCACGCGATTACCATCGCCCGCGGCGGTTCGATCTCCACTGTGGCGGGCAGCCGCACATTGAGGGAGTCCAGGATCTTTACAGCACGTTCGGGCGCGACTTACACGGTTTCGCTGATTTCAGCCGTCACCAGTAACATGCGGCAGAATTGATGTCCAACCAGCCGCTACGCGGCGGAGTCTAGTCGAGACACCGAGACCTTGACGCGGTAGCCCAATGCGCCTAGCAGACGAATGAGTAGATCGCTGGACACGTTGTCGAGATTCCCGTTCAGGATGGTGGTGACCCTGGTTCGGGAAGAACGGCCGCGCTGGGCAACGTCGGCGTGGGTCAACGCCTCGTCGCGAACTATCTTCTGGAGCCGCTTGAGGAGTGCGTGCTGCACTTGCCACTCCTGAGACTCACTACCGCTGAGGCCCAGGGTCCGGGCCAAGGCTTCCGGGGTTTTGGCTGTAATCGTCCTAATTTTCATCTTGCATCTCCTTCCATCGTTTCCTGGCCAACTGAATTTCAGACGGTGGCGTCAGCCGGGTCTTCTTCACGAAGGCATGAAGCACTAGAATGCCTTTCGCGCTCGCGGTTAAATAGAATGTCCTAAACTGGCCATCTTCACTGTGTAGCCTAAGTCCGGAAACGCCTGGCGCCACTGATGGCATGGCCTTGCAAGTGGCATTCCAAGCTGCTCCCCCATCTGAAGCAGGAACAGAGCCTTGCCGATCCGGTCACGAACCTCGCGAGGGAACGCCCGAATGGCATCACGGGCCTTGGGATGAAAGACAATCGACCCCACGATTGTGAGTGTATCAAAACTGGGACATGCCGTGTGGCTGGACCAGGAGAACTACTACGCGGCCCATGCGTCTCCGGCGGGTCTTGGTTGGGTGTTCGCGGAGGCGGCACGAGGGCGTCTGCCCCACCGGCTGCACTCAATGATCTGGTTCAGGCGACCACCATGTTCAGGCGACCACCATATAGGGTGTATATGAGGCTGAGTGGTGTAGGCGCCAATGAGGCTGCGTTCGGCGCGCCTAAATCGGCATGCGGAAAAACCTGTGGCGGCAGATCCGGCAGCGATAGGGAACGAGAAACAAAAACTGCATCATCTTGTCGAGAAAATCCCGATAGTAAGACGGACGGATATCTGCTACCCCGCATTTAGGGCACACTTTTCTGTTTCCAAGCATCTTGAACTCTGTAGTATATACCGGAGGATGACCTTTGATACGCTATCGGCGGTTCCTATGCGAATCTTTATCATCTTCGACCGCGGCGTGAATCGGACAGCCCGACCGCACAGAAGGCAAACGAAATCCGCTGCAGGGCAAGGCGGAGGCGCCGGGCGGGGTCCGAACAATGCTGCGGCGAATGGGAATCGACTAATGCCATTTCGCGTCAGCCACGGGAACGATGCGCGGTCTGGAACTTAAGGCTTACGGGCGCGCAACGACTCGCGCACGGTTTCTGCGCGCTGACTTCCAGTGACCTCGTACTTTTCATAGATGGCCACAGCGCGTTCCGGTAGCGGCTTCGCAACCGCGCCTGCCCCTATTATTTCGCAGGTACCACTGGTTTAAAACAAACAAGGCTGACGCCGGCAGGGGAGCGAAAGCGAGGGCTTGCGCTGGGCCTCGATTCGTGTTTCTCAACTTTCGCTCTAACTCAACGCGATCCGCCTATCAGGTGGGTGGCGAGAGCCTAATACGCAGGCAACGAAGTAACGTCGGGGTTCAGACGATGATCCCAGAAACACACATAAGCGTTTTGAATCCGCGGTCATTGCTGCCACCAACTATGCATCGTACGCCACGTCAGACCCTCTACGATTCCAGTTCCACCGGGCACACCAAGCGTAGATTCGCCGTCGCTGTCCGTCGGATCGACTTTAAACTGTCGCATATTAGTGTTGGACCACAGTGCCCGCGGCTTCCGGTTTGAACCTCTTGAAGATCTTTGCGAGGACCTTCACGGCGCGATCGACGTCCTTTTCCGTCAAGATATACGGCGGCAGGAATCGCATCACGACGTCGTACGAGCAGTTGATCAAAAGGCCTTCGGCCATGGCATCCAGCACTAACTGGAACATAGCAAGCGCGGGGACCTGCTATTGGGAGCGCGGCAGCGACGCGCGATCTTTCAAGAAAGTCTCTTGGCGCTCAGGCACTTCTGCCGACGATGCCGACGTGAGCCGCAGCCGCAAGCAGATGGCGATCGTTGGTCCAAATCTCAGGTTCGCCGGCATCCAGCGCAGTCGTCAGGTGAACTGCGTCGCCGGCTCGCAACGGAACACTTTGCGGAACACCTCGGATTAAGGCTATGGTCCGCCGCAGCAACGCGTCGCTCACGGGTATTAGACTCCAGAGATCGCTCTCGACATGACCACTGAAAACGTTCATCAGCTCGCGGCCCCCCCTCTACGGTAAAAGGACCCTCCCGCACGTGCCGATGATTCGAGCAGCGCCCAAGCAGATAAGCAAACACTGGAGGCCTGCTGAAGCACTTTACGCACCGCAGTTGCATCCGGTTCGTTGACGGAGAACTTGGCGATGTAAGCCGAATCGAGATACATGCTCAACGATCTTCTTCGAGGAAACGCCCGCTATCGGCGGCTATCGAAGGAAACTTACTCCAGAGACTGGCCATATCCGCCAGCGGCTTCGCGCACCAACTCGGAAGTGCGGATGTGCGGGTCGCGGATTGAGGTGGTCTTCATGTGCGACAGCGTAGCACAATTTGATCAGTGCTGAACCACAGTTCCCGCGGCTTCCGGCTTAAACTTCTGGAAGATCTTCGCAAGAATCTTAACAGCGCGATCCACGTCCTTTTCCGTCAAAATATACGGCGGCAGGAATCGCAGTACGACGTCGTGCGTGCAGTTGATCAACATGCCTTCGGCCATGGCATCCAGCACTAACTGCTTGCCGGGAACGGTCAGTTCGACGCCGATCATCAGGCCGGTGCTGCGGATTTCCTTGATGAAGCTGTGTTTGCGGGCCAGCTCGTCGAGCCGCATCCGGAAATAGCCGCCGACCTGGTGAATCGAAGGCAATAGCCCTTCGAGAATATCGAAGAATTCCAGAGCCACGCGGCAGGCCAGAGCTCCGCCGCCAAACGTAGACCCGTGCATACCAGGCGCAATGGATTGTGCTGCGCGCTCGTTGGTCACGACGACACCCAACGGAATTCCGCAGGCGAGCGGTTTAGCGGCGGTCATGATGTCGGGCATCACAACCGGGTCCAGCAATTGATAGGCGAAGTAACTGCCGGTACGGCCTACACCGCACTGGATTTCATCGTCAACCAGCAGCGCATCGAAACGATCGCAGAGTTCGCGGGCCTTGCGGACGAAATCGGGCGTCATCGGATAGATGCCGCCTTCGCCCTGAATGCCTTCCAGCAGAATGCCGGCGGTGCGCTCGGAGACTACCTGTTCGAGAGCCGTGACATCGTTGGCCGGAATGAATTTCACGCCTGGGAGAAGCGGCTCGAAATCCTTGCGGTATTTCGGCTGTCCGGTGACGGAGATGGCTCCGATGGTCCGGCCATGGAAGGAATTCTCGATGGAGACTATCTCGTACTTGTCGGGATTGATCTTCGAGCCGTGCGCCTTGATCATCTTCAGCGCGCATTCCATGGCTTCGGTGCCGGAGTTACAGAAGAAGGTGCGATGCAGACCGCTGACCTCGGCCAGTTTCTTGGCCAGCCGGCCCTGGAATTCGTTGTAATAGAGGTTCGACGTATGGATGAGCACGCCGGCTTGATCGCGAATCACTTTGACGATGCGCGGGTGTGCGTGCCCCAGCGCATTGACGCCGATTCCGGAAATCAGATCGAGGTAGCGCTTGCCATCGGTATCGAAGACATAGCATCCCTTACCTTTGCGGAGGACCAGCGGGTAGCGCCCGTAGTTCTGAAGGACGTATTCTTTCTCAAGCGCGATGGTTTGCGCTGCCGCGGATGCTTCTTCGGAGGCAGCCGTCTCGGGGGGCGTCAACGTGGGCGTACTCATTCACTAATAATACAATCATGCACCTGGACTTCCTGAAATACTCGACCGGCAAGTTGAACCAATACGAAGCGCGGATCGAAACGTGCCTGGACAAGCTGACCTGCGAACAGATCTGGGCACGCGGCGCCGAGAAGCAGAACGCGGTGGGCAACCTGGTGCTGCATCTTTGCGGCAACCTGGGCCAGTGGATTCTGTCGGGCGTTGGCGGCGCACCGGATCATCGGGATCGCGATGCGGAGTTCGCCGCGCGCGGAGACGTAAGCGCCGGCGAGTTGAAGCTTCGCATCCGTGAACGCGTCAAGAAGACGGTGGCCGTGATCGCCGCGCTCACTCCTGAACAGTTGGTAGAAAGGACGGTGGTGCAGGGTTACGACGTGAGTAAACTACACGCCGTGTACCACGTGGTGTCGCACTTTTCCGAACATGCGGGGCAGATCGTTTTCGCCACCAAGCTGTTCACATCCGACGATTTGGGATTCTACCGGCACCTGGCGAATCCGCTTCACGGTGATAAAACCCCGTAGGCACATCGTCCGCCGCCCGTCGAACGGTGATATGCCGCGGGGCTTGCGAGGAAAGCCGGATCACCCGACCCAGAAATGGATTGCAATATCCGCGCTGTGTTTAACCATTATCCTGACAAGCTGCGAGAAGGCCGCGCCGCCAAATTCGCCAGTTCTTACGCCGATGAGGCCGCGCTCTACATTACTGTTAGCGCCGGTCTAAAATGGCGGCATTCTCGCTGGTTTTGACGACGGCACGGGCAGACGGTACCGACTTCGGCGAGCGACCCTCTGTGCATCTTCACTGACGCATTCTCTTTGCGAAAATGAGCCTATCGAAAGACTGCAAGACAGATATCGATCGTCGTCAAATCCAACCCATATACGGTAGCGTCCAGATCGATACTGAGTGGTTCAGTGGCAGACATCGGACGCGCCAGTCGCGCGTCTCGTTGGCGTCGGTCAAGGTGGAGCCCAAATGGCAGAGCTTGGCGGGCACAGAACGAAGACCGTCTTCCATATTGCGCAGGCGCTCGCGAACAGTTAACTGCGAAAACCTCATGCACAAAAACTGAGCATCATGTGAAGACCTGCGCGTTCTGTAATTGCCGCCGTAACGCGAGATACATTTGCGAAAGCTGGGTATGTGCTTGACTCACCTGGGTACGGTCTCGCAGCGTTTCGTGTGGCTGGCGCATTGGGCTTTCGTTTCGCTTCCAGCAGCGGGACGAGGGCGTCCCGCGCCGGCCAGGGGGCCCGCCCTACCTGGGCTGCTGTGGTAATTAGCTGAGTTGAGCACATAGCCAGCTTTCGAAATTCATGGATCGGCGGGTGTTCCATGATTTGAGCGAAGACCAACTTGCCGTGATGCAGGGTCGATTATCTTCGCCCGCACGCGGAATTCCGCCAGTCGGCCGGCGAAAAACAAGTCCAAGTCGAAAACGCGGTCAAAGCCACCTATCCCGCAATGTCACAGTGGGTTAGAGGCACACGCTCAAACGATAACCCGACAGCAGTGAAACAACAACTACCATCCAGTTCCAAGCGGTGGTTCGTCAAAAGAATATGCGCAGGCCGAACTCCATCTGACGAGGGGCATTCGCCTGGCTCGTGATCACGCCAAAGTTCCCAGGATTGTCGATGCTGAGACTGGGGTTGGCTGGCTGAAAGTGATTCAAAACGTTCACGAATTGAAAGCTTAACGTTGCGCCGATGCCCTCTCGGATCCGGATGTCCTTCATGACGGCCAAATCGAGGTTCCAGGTTGGGAATCCGCGCAGAGGGCCGGCGCCGCCGTTTCTGGTGTCGACGCCCAAAATCACCCGCCGGAAATTGGAGTAGACCGCGCTCGGGTCGGCAAACATGTTCATCCCCGAGCCACCCCTGGACGGATTGCCGTTCTGGCCCGCCACACCCGTGGAAACGACTCCATAATGGGCCGCGTTACCTCCCGTTACCGGCCCAATCGCCACTGCCTGTTCGGTGCCGCCTAGGTAGCTGCAGTTCGCTTGGCCAAACGACTGGCAGTTGCTACTCGATCCCACGCCTAACGGAGCACCACTCTGGGCCGTGAATAGCGGGGCGAATCCCCACCCGTCAGTTAGCCGGCCCAACACTCCGCGATAAGATTTGAAAACCGTGGGCCGATAATACATGCTCAGGTTGTACAGCCAGTTGATATCAAACGGCTGACGCCCATACATAGCTGAGATGTTCCACATGTCCACGGGGACACCTATTCCGGACCCATAACCACCGGTCCCCAGGGACCGGCTAAAAGTGAGATTCGATGTAGCTGTCAAGCCATGCAAGTCGGTCATTCTCATGGATAAGAATGCCCCGTTATAGTTCGAATAGCCCTTACTGGTGGCTTGGGGAAGCGCCAAAGCCTGGATCGGATTCGAGCTCGGCATCGTACGGCCCAGAGTCCACCCCGGTGCCGCGTTCAGAGCGCCCCACATATTGTAGACATTCGTGGTCACAATGTTCGTCCGCTGTTTTGAAGCTACCGCCGCCGTGCAAGAGGCAAACCCAGTGCAATAGGCTGACCCCGCCCCCCCCAACGCCGCCTCGAAGAACGGCTGCACTTGGGGTGTCGTCTGGCCTGAATTCAATGCCAGATAGGTATTGGCAAACGCCTGCGAAAACTGTTGGCCGCCGAGCGTGGTCATGTAGGGCACAGAGTCTAAGCTATAGGCTAACTGTTCGTCCCGGCTCCTTGTTCCGATGTAGCCAAGCTCGAAAATCACCTTCGAAGTAATCTCACGTTGGATGGTGAAGGTAACCTGATCGATGTGAGAGGGCTTCAGACTGGGATCATCGGACCACGCGGTGGCAGCCGACGCGGCACCACCCACGCCCGGAAGGAATGGCTGGGACAAAGTCTGCGATACAGTCGGGAGCGGTGCGGTCAGCCCATCTACGCCAATGCGGAATGCGTTGGTTGGGTCGACACCGGCGACTCCGAGGCACTGTCCAGCCTTGCTGACGCCCGTACATTGTACCGTCTGGCCTATTCCGATACCTTGCAGCGGGACTTGAATCACGTTGATACCGTTAATTCGTCCGTACCTTCTGCTGTAACCGCCGCGTATGACCGTTTTGCCGGAGCCGAATAACTTGCTCAGAACGCCATCAGTGAACCTTGGACTCCATGCCGCTGAAACGCGAGGGCCCAATCCGTTATAGAAAGGATTGTAGGGATACTTCGGGCTGCCGACGACATTACGGATAGTGGCGAACCCGAGAGTTGGGTTGTATGCCTGTCCGGCAAGAGCGGCCTGTTTTCGCTTATCCAGATAATTTTCCCCGGTGAAAGCATTCCCCTTGGAGTCGGTGATCATTGGCACGTTCCCATTCACCTCGGAGACCGGCATTTGGATCTCGTAGGCGACGCCAAAAGACAAAGTGAACGTTGGTTTAACCTTCCACGTGTCGCCGAAATACAAGCTGTAGTTTGGGAGTATGCTGTGAGAGAAAATCGGACTGCCGACCGGCAGTAGCTCCCCGCTCTTGCGCGCATACATCAGTTGCGACTGCGCGACGATCCCCAGGGTGGTCGCATACAACGAGTTCCAGTTGCCCAACTGGTTGGCGGGAACGGTGGACGGGATATAGGCGGATGGCATCGCAATGCCGGCTCCGGAGGTGATCTCGTACCCAATTGAATTATAAATATTGATTCCGTTGTCGTTGCGCTGGTGTTTGATGTTGTTGCGCTGATATTGGCCGCCAAACTGGAACACATGGTTGCCCTGAATCAGGCTAAGGTCGTCGCGAAGGCCGAGGTCCTTCCCATTCCAGTAGCGCGCAAGGCCGCTGCCTCGATCCACCTGGACGGGGAGCAACTGGTTGCCGCCACTGCCACCGATCAGGGCTGCTCCGCCCAAGCCGGGCAACTGCGGGGGGCCCCCGGCACTGATCCACTCCCATGCATTGCGCAGGTAGCTAAAATGAAAGTCATTGACCAGATGCGGGGTGATCACTCCGGAGAGCCCGGCCACGAAGTAAGAGGGGGTCTGCCGGTTTGGTGTTTTCGCCGACGCCACTCCCAGGGTATCGCCCGGTAAAATTCCGCCGATGTCTACCTGCCTGTTGGTCATCTGCGTAAATTTGTAATAGCGATAACCGGCCATCAGGCGCCAATTTGAGCCGAAATCATGATCGATCCGCGCCATCGCGAAGTTCGAAGTCTGCGGCAGGGGAACCGTTGTGAAGTAACCCTGCGTATTGTATCTGTCACCTGCAGTGGGATCGTTCGGCAACGGCATGAACTTGTTCCAGATCTGGGAAACGATCGGGTTGATACCAACGCCACGCGGGTCGCAGGAACCTGCCGGGCACACCGCCGGCTGATAGGTGACACCATTCACGGTCACCGGATTCGGATTCAAATTATACGGGATCACTTGCCCCGTGCTGTTCGCGAGCTGGATGACTCCAGCGCGCATCAGTGCCGTGGGCACAGGCCTGTTGATGGTGCCGATATTCGGGAACCGGCGGCCTTCATAGTTGAAAAAGAAATACGTTTTGCCGCCCCAAAATGACGGCGTGAGCGGCCCGCCCAGCGAGGCGCCAAAGCGGTTCTGGTGAGTGGAAGGCAATGGTGTATACGGCAGACCGGGTGAAGGGATGTGGTTACCTTGCCAAGTGTTTGCGCCGAAGTTGCCGGCAAAGTAGTGGTCATAGCCCGCGCCGTGGAACTGGTTCGATCCGCGCTTGGAGACCATTTGCACCTGACTTCCAGCGGCGCCATTGAAATCGGCGGCCTGATTAGCGATGCCTACTTTGAATTCCTCGATGGTTTCGACCGGAGTCGGCATAACCCCCGTCGGCACGGTGGCTCCGCCGATCCCCATATTGCCGGGTGCAATGTTGTAACCATGGCCACCCTCCTGGTCGTCGCTATTATTCCCGCCATCCAACTGAAACTTGCTCTGGTCTTGCACTACGCCGGCAACTTGGCCTCCGGGGGTGACAGCCGGTTGTAACGCGAGGAAGGCGTTGGCATCGCGACCGAAATTCGGCAAATTCATTAGGGCTACGCCGGAAATCGTCGATCCTACGGTCGCGTTAGAAGTTTGCAACTCTGCGCCGGCGGACGCTTGCACTTCGACAGAAGTCGAAGTTGAGCCGACATCGAGCACCAGATTCAGCGTCAGCTCAAGGCCAACAGCCACCGTTTGTCCCACTAGCTTAGCTTGGGAGAAACCGCTCTTGCTCACGGTAAGGCTGTACGAGCCGGGATGCACGTTGAGGATGAGATAACGCCCTACCTCGTTGGTTACGGACGTCTGCCTGGTGTTGGTTGTAGGGTCAATGAGGACTACTTCCGCGCCTTCGACTATTGCATTTTGCCGGTCGGTTACTTGTCCGGATATGCGACCCGTCGAAGTTGATTGTGCTCTGGCGTTAGGCGCGCTCAGCGTTAGCAGGGACGTCAGGAAAAAGAGGGGTAAGCAGGCCGTCAACAAACAAAGGACACTGTCGTTCAATCTGAATCGCAAATACATCGAATACATAAAGATCTCCTGTTAGGTCACGTGATGCTACTGCCCCCTTCGGATTGAAAACCATGGGGATGGTCGAACGCTTAAAATGCGCGCCGTTGGGACACGCAGATAATATCGTGTTTCTCCACGAGACGCAATCCCACAGCGGTTTGTCAGGGCAAAGTAGAAATTTCCTGATGAGCACCATTGGAAATGCCCCTTTTCCCTCACCTCTTGCCCAAATCGCTCGGAAGAATAGTGCTAACTGGGTATGTGCTTGAGTTAAGTGGGTGCGGTCTCGCATCTGGCGCATTGGTGCTTTCGTCCCGCTTCCAGCAGCGGGACGAGGGCGTCCCGCGCCGGCCAGGGGGCCCGCCCTACCT
>JANYCV010000523.1 GCA_025360145.1 Acidobacteriaceae bacterium | reverse complement strand
GATGCTTGTCCACCAACGCGATGAAATCCGCCGGCGTGTAGCGGGCCAGTGCGGATTTGCAGAAGTGCGGATTCGCGGAAAGGAAATTCTCCGGAAGACACGACAGATTGGTAAAGTTGCAGCGGCCGCCTCCGGAGATGAGAATTTTCTTGCCGGCGCGCTCGGCATGTTCCAGCACAGCGACGCGGCGGCCTCGCTTCCCTGCTTCAATGGCACACATCAAACCGGCGGCGCCAGCGCCGAGGACTATCGCGTCGAATTCCTGGATCACCTTCTAACTGTAGCGGAGGGTGATCGGATTTCCCGGTTCCCGATGAAGACGGCTGCCGGCGGCCGCGGCCGATGCCACGCGAATACTCAGCAGTTTCGCCGCTTCGCCATAGGTATCGGAATAAAAGCATGTTTCCTTCTTCGGCGAAACGTACCCGGCCACGCACAGTCCGCCATCCGGCAGCCCTTGAATCCGAAAGTGCGCTTGGCTGTTTATGCACGGGCGTGCCTTCGCGGGCTCGACCGATGAGGCGGACCAGGTGGCTTTCGCCGATCGCTTGGCGAGTAACGGCGGTGTCAAAAAGTACGGAGGCGCGCTCCGCTGGTATTGAAGAGGCGCATCGAAACTCCCGAATCGCCGAGACGGCTGAACCTCGGGCCCCGTCAAGAAAAAAGGATTCAAGCCGATAAGCCATTTAGTGAATCTTTCGGTTGATCATTCCGGAACCATAGCTATGCCAGGTCAGGAAGCGGAGGCCCAACCGGAGCCATTGATTCCTCCCGTTCCCGATTCCATTGAGCATACCGGGCTAAGTGCAGCCATCCTTGAGCAGTTAATCTTGAAGCTTCTCTACTTTCGCGGCGAGGTATCCGGCCGGGACCTTGCGTTGGCAATGGGGCTGCGCTTCAGCGCCATTGAGTGCCTGCTCGATACGTTTAAGCGGAATCAGGCCGTGCAGGTGAAACGCTCGCTGGGAATGGGCTCGGTTTCGGCGCAATTCTCGTTGACCGAGATAGGGCGTACCCATGCGCGGGAGTTTCTCGAAACCAATCAGTACTGCGGACCGGCGCCGGTTCCGCTGTATCAATACACCTATTTCGTGCGGCGGCAGCGGCCACCCGATGGTTGGCTGACGATGGAGGCTCTGAGGCGCGCTTACCGCCGGATGGTGGTGACGGAGCGAATTTTGTCGCAGATCGGGCCAGCGGTCAGTTCAGGCAATTCGTTCCTGATCTATGGCCAGCCGGGCAACGGAAAAACTTATCTGGCGGAAGCACTGGGTAATCTGGATCAGTCGTGTATTTATTTGCCCTACGCGATCGAATATCAGGGTGTCATCGTGCAAGTCTACGATCCCACCTACCATCAATTGATCCAGGACGACGAACCGGTATCCGCTTTGGCCTTCGAACTTCCGCATGACGGGCGCTGGTTCAAATGCCGGCGGCCGTTCATTGTGACGGGCGGCGAACTCTCGATGGAGATGTTGGATCTAAGCTACAACGAAATATCAAAAGTCTACGACGCCCCGTTTCAGTTAAAGGCGAACAACGGCATCTATCTGATAGACGATTTCGGCCGGCAAAAGGCGACGCCGACGGAGGTGCTGAACCGGTGGATTGTTCCGATGGAACGGCGGGTCGACTATCTCTCCCTGCGCAGCGGTGGAAAAATCACGGTGCCGTTCGAGGCGTTCCTCATCTTCTCAACCAATCTGAAGCCGGATGGACTCGGTGACGAAGCCTTTCTGCGCCGGATCCAATACAAGATGCTGGTCAGGAATCCCAGCGCGGAAGAGTTCGAGCAGATATTTTATTCCTACTGCGACTCGCGGGAGCTTCCGTACCCGGAGGGAATCGCCGGACGATTTATCGATCGCAACTACACGGCTTCCGGGAAGCCGTTCCGCCGGTGCCATCCTCGCGACGTTCTGTCCCACGCGCTCGATCTGATCAATTTTGAACGGCTGCCCTACGAACTGACGGACGAACTGCTGGGCAGAGCGTTCGAAAGCTGCTTCGTCGAAGATCCCGACGACTGACGCTGTTCGTCGTGTTGTGCTTTGCCAAGGATCAATGAATACACACGGGACCGGAAATGAGGGTAGCGAATACTGGAAGACAGTGGGCCGGGATGGTGGGGTTTTCAACTTTCATCCAAAAGACGGCATCACTTTTATCAATAATCGGGAACGTCCCGAAACGCGTATCTAACGTCTTGCGGAGCTGGGCGCCGGCGTTGATGATGCTGCTTGGTCCGCTGATGGCTTCGCGACGCCTCTGCCGCGCCTAGGCGCCCGTTGGTGCCGCCAGTTCGGCCTCGCGAATTTTGAATTTCTGAATCTTTCCGGTGACCGTCATCGGAAATGTTTCCACGAAGCGGATTGTGTGCGGAATTTTGAAGTAAGCGATTTTGCCGCGGCAATAATCGCGCACTTCTTCCTGGGTGCAATCCTCGCCCGCCTTCAACCTGATCCACGCCACTACAATTTCGCCCAGACGTTCGTCCGGAATGCCCACCACCTGCACGTCGGCTATCTTCGGGTGCGTGTAGAGAAACTCTTCCACTTCACGCGGATAGATGTTCTCGCCGCCTCGAATAATAAGATCCTTGGCGCGGCCGGTGATGCGAAAACAGCCATCTTCGGCCATGGTCCCCAGATCGCCGGTGTGCAGCCATCCGTCGGGATCGATAGCCTTCCGCGTCGCCTCGTCCTCTCCGTCGTAGCCGGGCATCACGTGGTAACCGCGGGTACACAACTCACCCTGCTCACCCACGGCAACGGTTTCGCCGGTGGTCTGCGAAGCAATTTTAGCTTCCGTGTTCGGCAGTACCGGGCCAACGGTGGAGACTCTGAGTTCAATTGGATCGTCCAGCCGGGACATAGTGATGAGCGGCGAACATTCCGTCTGCCCGTACCCGATCAGGATCTGTGGACAATGCATTCGATTCATCACGCGCTTCATCACCTCCTCCGGACAGGGAGCGCCCGCCATAATCCCCGTGCGCAGCGACGTCATATCGAAGCGGCTGAACTCCGGATGATCCAGCGCGGCAATGAACATGGTGGGGACGCCGTAAATCGCGGTGGCCCTTTCGCTGTCGATCGCCTGCAACGTGGCCAGCGCGTCGAATTGCGGCGAAGGCAAAACCAGCGCCGCGCCGGTGGTGAGCGACGCCAGGCTCGCCATCACGCATCCGAAACAGTGGTACAGCGGCACCGGCGCGCAGATGCGGTCCTGCGGAGTGAGTCCAAGCTGGCGGCCGCACAGTTCGGCATTGTTCAGCAGATTCCGGTGCGTAAGCAGAACACCCTTCGGCGCACCGGTGGTTCCGGACGTGTACTGAATGTTGGTAACGTCGCCGGGCAGCGCCGTGTTGGCGTCATAGTCCACACCACCGGCGATCATCGCATCCCAGGATGGATGGCCGAAGAAAATCCGGTGTTGCAGCGAGACAGCTTCGCCCACTGCGGCTTCTTCCAGAATGTGGCCATAGTTCGCACGGGAGTCCTTCTCCCAAAGAAAGATCGCCCGCATACGGGATTTGCGCAGCACGTACGCAAGCTCATGCGAACGATAAGCAGGGTTCACATTGATAAGAACGATGCCAGCCTTGGCGGCTGCGTGCTGTAGCAGTACCCACTCGAGGCAATTGGTGGACCAGATGCCGATCCGATCCTGCGGCTGTAGGCCAAGCCCGGCGAGTCCACGCGCTACTTCATCGGTCCGGCGGAGCAGTGCGGACCATGTGAGCC
>JANYCV010000124.1 GCA_025360145.1 Acidobacteriaceae bacterium | reverse complement strand
CTTGCGATTTGTGCATCGCTTCCTGTCGTTTGGGCTCCTGCAACTGAGCTACTACTTCCGGGTCGGCCTCGCGCAGGAAGAAAGGGTCGGAGAAGAACGCCGGCTTTGATTCGTAGGCGAAAGTGGAGACTTCACGCGTGAGAGTGGGGCAGTAGGGGACGTTGCGCTTCTTCATCAGCGAGAGAAACTCCGAGTCGATTTCTTTGTCTCGGACGCTGTGCGCGATGAAGTCGGCTCCATCGCGGAGCAGTTGCTTGGCATCGTCCAGGTAGAAGATATGGGCCGCAACGCGCAGGCCGCGGCGGTGCGCTTCCTCGATTACCGCTTTGTAGACATCGGGCGTCATTTTCGCTGCCGTGCCGAGCATGTCATCCACACGGATCTTGATGACGTCGGGCTTGGTGGCGGCCACTTTGGCCACCATCTGGCGGGCTTCCTCCGGAGTCTTGCCGACGATGACGTCTCCGGCGAGATAGACGCGAGAGCGGTCCAGGGCCGGGCTGTTCTGCATCTCCCTCGCCTTATAGGCAGGCTCCTTTTCGCCGCCGAGGCTCCACACCGTGGTGATGCCGTAGCGCGCGAATACGCCGAGCTGGCGCCGGGTATTTTCGTCGGTGTAGGCGGGCGGGCGAAGGCCGTTGATATCCGAGATATGGACATGGGTGGAGATCATGCCGGGGATGATGAACTTGCCGGAGACGTTGACGACTTCGGCGCCGGCCGGGGGCCGCACTTTGGATGAGGGGCCGACCGCTTCCACCTTGCCGTCGCGCACGATGATGGTTGCGTTCGGGATAGCGGACTTACCGGTACCGTCGAAAACGCTTGCGCCGGTGAAGGCTTTCACGCTGGCGGGCAGCGCGGTAGTAGCGGTGATACCGGCGAGAAGTAGTGCTTCAAGAATGGACCGATTCGTTTTCATGTTGTCTCCGGAAAGATTATACCGAAGGCTTGCGTGCGGTGATGCGGCGTCCGGGCAAACACCAGAGCAGAATCAAACCGGAAATACGGACCTGTTCGGCGCCCAGTTGTCGCAACACGTCCGCATATTTGCCGGCGTCAAAAATGTCGAAGGTGGCGAGCTGACCGCCGGGCTTTCAAACGCGGAGCATTTCGCGCAACGCGGTCTGCCGTTCGGCGGGGTCCTTGATTCTATGGATTACGGTCATGGAGACCACTGTGTCGAAAGACGCGGAGGGAAACGGAAGGTCGCGCGCATCGCCGGTTCTTAGTTTTACCCGATCGAGCACTCCTTCGGCGCTCCAGATGTCGACGCCTGTGGCACGGCCGGTGGTGAGGCGCTTCGCGGCGCCGATGAGAGCGAGGCCGCTGCCGCACCCGACATCGAGGACCTGTTCCTCGCCCGTCCAATGCAAGCTGCCCATCAGTCTGTCGCGAACGCGCAACTTTCCAACGCGGCTGGACCCGAACAGGATGGTGGCGGTGAGCAGCCGACAGCTTCCCCACCAGAGGCCCGCGCGGAAGAAAGCTCGTGAAGTCATAAGCTGGCTGTTTTGCAGGAGGAACGCGGTGATAGTTCCGCCGAAAAGCAGCACAGCTCCTCCGATGGCAAAGGCGCGAACGACGCCTGGTGCGTCAATGCCGTAGTCGGGCAGAGCGTGCATAGACGAAGGTTTGTACCGCAGTGGGCGAAGGCTGCCATTGTTAAACTTGACGCATGGACGATCTTCGCTATCCCGTTGGGAAATTCAGCTACTCAGGTCCCGCTTCTGAAACCGAGCTTCCCGTATGGCTTTCACAGATCGCCGAGACGCCGTCGCTGCTGCGCGATGCCGTGAGCGGGCTCTCGGCATCGCAACTCGACACACCGTATCGCGCGGAGGGCTGGACTGTACGCCAGGTTGTTCACCACATGGCCGACAGTCATATGAACAGTTATGTCTGATTTCGCTTGGCGCTTACCGAAGACGAACCGGTGGTCAAGCCGTATCACGAAGACCTATGGGCGCAGTTGAACGACGCGAATTCTGCGCCGGTGGAACTTTCGCTGGACCTTTTGGATTCGCTTCACCAACGCTGGATGCTGCTACTGAACAGTCTTGGTCCGGCGGAACTGGCGCGGGCGTTCCGCCATCCGGCAATGGGGCTGGTGACGCTGGAGAAGAACGTCGCACTGTATGCGTGGCATGGACGGCACCACGTGGCGCGCATCACGTCCTTGCAGTCGCGAATGGGCTGGATTTAGAGCGGGAAGCGGCGCGTGTTGGAGTTGCCGCTTTGACCGTGCCTGCTGGGCAGCGGTCCCGGACCATCGTCACCCACGCGGCGGTTCATGGTAGATGTGTCGATCTCGGTTTCCTCGAAACGAATGGGCCTATCGAGCACCATCTCCATAGTGGTTCCCTTGGCAAGCACCGCTTCCGGACCACGGGAGAGAAGGACTCCGGCGAGTCCGGCGGCGGCGCCGGCGGCAGCGCCGATGCCGATGCCCATTCCAGCGTGTCCACCAATGCTGCCGGCGATAGCACCTACCGACGCGCCGCCCGCCGCGCCTTGGGCCACGGTGCGGGCGTCTCCCGATTTATTGCCTTCGCTCTTGATTTTCCCTTCGGTCTTGTCTAGCTCTTCACTGGCGCGTCCATCGAGTTGTCCCACGCGCGCGCGGAAATCCCTGGTGACTCCGTTTGGCAGCGTCAGCGTATCGAACCGGAGGTAGATTTCTCCACGGCCTTTCATCCGGCCTGGGCGCTTCACCTGGGTGACCGTTCCCGCCACGTAACTCCCTGGAGGAATCACGATTTTGCCGCCGACAAGAATGGGAAAAACCGTTTCCAGATAAATGCGGTCGCCTTCAGCGGCATGCTTCGTGGTGATGCTGTTGATCAAGCTGAGCGGAATGCGCGTGCCGGGATCGACGACGAATTCCTTCGGCTTCGCGGCTTCCTCTTGCGCGAACGCCGCGGCTGACACAAGAACGCAGACTATTGGAAGTTGAAACCGCATCGCATTTAGCTCCTGAACTTAGTGTAGACGCTTGTGAGCGCGTCAAAGTTGCCATTTACTCACGGGAGCCGTAGCCTGCGTTTCTCAGAAACTATACTTTAGTCCAAACTGGATCTGCCGCATGGTGCGAGCCGTCTGGATTACGCCGAACGTTGAGGGAGAAGTGACGTCGGAGCTGGGAGCATTCCACCTCGGGTGATTTGAAAAATTGAAAGACTCAAAGCGGAACTGCAACGAGTGGCCTTCGATGATGCGGATATTTTTCATCGCCGAGAAATCCCAATTGCTCGTTCCGGGGTTCAGCAAGATGCTACGCGCAGTGTTGCCATACCGATAGACAAGCTGTGGATTAGTGGCACTGAAAGCGCCGATGTCCCAGAACTTCTTCACGCTCCGGTCATTCGGGACTGGGCTGATGCCGGTTGCGTCCGGATAGCTGCCGAAGCCTGTGTTGGTGAGATCTCCGATGCTGGAAGGCGTCCTGGGCGTGCCGTCGGCAAACGTTAGAATGGTGCCCAGTTGCCAACCGCCAAGGACTCTGTCCGCCACACCGCCCATGGGGCCGTCAAAGTTGAGGAATCCGCTTCCCTTGCCCTTGCCGATGGGGATCTCGTAAAGCAATGAGCTGACAAACCGCCGGCCCACGTGTTGCGAAGACAGCCCGCGGTCCTGGCGGAAATCGTAAGGATTGATCGGCGTGGTTGTCTCGCCATCGGCCGGCCGGAGTGCGCTGCCGTAGTCAATCGACTTCGACCAGGTGAAACTAGTGAGGTAGGTCAGCCCTCTGGAGAAGCGTTGCGTCAACTTCGCGCTCAAGGCATTGTAGTTGGAATTACCGATGCCGTTTTTCGAATCGAATTGCCCGAACATCGGCCAGGGCGACCGCTGCGTAAGCGTTCTGGTGTCGGATGGACCCGTTTTCAATATCGCGACGTTCTGTTGTTTGAAGCGCTGCAGGCGGTGAGCTTCATTGCCCAGGTAACCCACTTCCAGCACGATGTCGTTCGTTATCTGGCGCTGGACGTTGAACAGCCACTGCTCGACATAAGGCGTCCGCCGGTTGGTATCCACCACGTAGATCAAAGCGCCGGCGCCTTCACACGGGCCGCTCCAATTGCTGCAGTGGCCCCCGAGCGCGACAAAGGGATCGTTCACGGGGATATTCGGCCTTTCCTGGTCTGAGCGGATTCTGATTCGTCCCGCGACGTTGCGACCCATTTCGAACATGATCGGATTGTTGGTGTCTTGCGCGTAGAACATCCCAAAGCCGGCGCGGATGGTCCACTTATTAGTCAGACTGTAAGCCAATCCGATGCGTGGCGCAAAATTTTTGTAATCGGATTTTACCAAAGCGCTGCCCACGCCGAACTTACTCACGTCGGCGCCTGTGAAGATAGGAATTGAGTCGTCGAAGTGGAAGCTCATCCCCTCGTAAAAATCTCCACTGCCGGGGCGGATCAGCGCGGGAGTCTTGGTGCCCGCCAGCAAGCCGTCCGGCCCAACGCCCGGGTCGGAGAAAACGGCGTTAATGTCGCCCCGGTACTTGTCTTTATACGGGGGCGTGAATTCGTACCGGAGGCCGTAATTCACGGTCAACTTGGAGGACACCTTCCACACGTCCTCCCCATAGAAAGCAAAAGATGTAGAGCGGAACAGCAGGCGGGCGATACCTGGCGCAAAGTCAACCTGGCTGGAAAAGCCCAGCATGTAATCCGCGAACGAATAGCCCGTAGTCAGACGGTTGGCGGGATCGTTGGTGGCGATGTTTTGATTAAATCCGAAGGTAGGCCGGGACGAGAAGACGTTGCCATCGCTGTTGACGCGTTCCCTGCGCAGTTCCCCGCCAAATCGGATGGAGTGGCTTCCTTTTACGATCGACATATTGTCGATCCACTGGAAGTAGTGGTTCTTGTTGACGTAAGGTCCATCGTTCGAGTCGCCGAAACCGGTAAGTCCGTTGCTAAACGCGATATTGGGAGTGCCCCAGGCGCTGGGACCTGCATCGGCGTTTACCCCCTTGATCCCCAGTTCAGCGGTCACGTTGCGGATACCAGCCCAGTGCGTCCCGGTGATGTTCTGAAATTGGGTGTAGCCGAAACGAAACTCGTTGACCACGGTGGGAGTGAATGTCCGGGTGTTGGCCAGCAGCGCCTGATAGGCTTTGGTGGTGAACCGCGATGCCTGATTCGGGAAGGTGGCGTCCGGCTGCGAAAACTCGCTATCCCATCCAAAACGTCCGAACCAGAAGGACTTGGAGTTCTCGTTGAAGTCGATACGCTGGGTGTACTGATTCAGGTTGATTAAACTGCTGGACGGATTCACATAGTTGCGGCTGATGGAGTCGCCCGGCGTGGTGGCGCGCGGATAGAACTCAAAGAGTTTCAATCCGATCGGGCTGAACCGGCTTGCCGGAATGGTGTTGTTGGCGAATGGGACGGCGGACAGCGCCACCGGGTTGCCGTTGGAATCTGTCCGGAAGGTGCGCGACAAGGGGTCGAAGATGCCTCGTGGTTGGCCTGAAAAGTCGCCGGACCTCATGCGGTCGGTAGCCACCGAGGCCACTTCCTGGAGCGTTGTGCGATCCTTGAGACCCTCGAAGTTCGACATAAAAAACAGTCTGTCCGGAACGATCTTGCCGCCCACGGTGAAACCGTACTGGTTGCGGCGGAACGGATTTTTTTTGCCGGCTTGCCGCCACAGTTCCGCATCCAGAGCGGAATTGCGCAGGAATTCGAAAGCCGAGCCGTGTAGCTGATTGGAACCCGACCGGGTTGTCACGTTAATCTGACCTGGATTGCGGCCAAACTCGGCCGAGTACACTCCGGTCTCCACTTTGAATTCCTGCAATGCGTCGATGGAGGGCCGGAAGATGAAGGTGTTGTAATTGGCGTCAGTGTTCTCAATGCCGTCGAGCGTATAGTGGTTCATTTGCACGCGCTGGCCGGCGATGGAGAAGTTCTGCTGGACACGATCGCCTCCTTGCTTGGAGGCAGCGCTGCCCGCCGTTGGGGTTTCCGACGTCACGTTGGGAGCCAGCCCGACCAACTGAAGGTAGTTGCGCCCGTTCAGTGGCAACTCCACAATGCGCTTGTTCTCGATGACCGTGCCGACCGCCGTGCCCTCAGTGGCCAGCAGTGCACCGATGCTGCTCACTTCCACCGTCTCACTCACCGATCCTACGGTTAACCCGAAGTCGATCCGCGCCACCGCGCCGACTTGCAGGTTCAAGCCAGTACGGGAATCGGTCTTAAATCCGGCTTGCTCCACGCGGACGTTGTAGAAGCCCGGCACCAGGAACGGCAGCGAGTAATTGCCTGTGGCGCTAGTTTGCACTTGGCGAGTCGCGTTGGTCCCGGTGTTCGTGACGGTAACGCTCGCTCCTGCCACAACGGCACCGGAAGAGTCCGCGACGGATCCGGTAATCTCGCCGTAGTTCTGCGCTAAGAGCGGCAGAGCAACTACCGCAATGTGACAGAGCACTAATAGAGCCTTCACTTTCCCCATTCTTCACCCCTTCGAGAAACTAATTGGAGTGCCTAGTTTACCCACAAGAGCGTGGGATACAAGTGCACAAACCGTTTCGTAACGTCTGAAAACCTCGAAATTATGCAAATAGCTCACTGACTTCGGTGCTGCCGATGAAATTTGTTCCCGACATCGGCTCCACGTACACGAAGTCCCGGCCGGATGGCGTGCCGCTCAGCGATTTCGTCCAGTCGATGCCGAGGACGGAGTAGATCGTCGCGGTGACGTCCTCGGGGAAAATGGGGCGGTTGTTTTGCCAATTGAACCGGGTGATTTTGGCTGCCTGCTCGTCGGTAGCGCCAATGACGCGCCCGGCGTGCCTGACGCCGCCTCCGGCGAAGACGCCGCAACGAACAGGCGCCCAGTGATCGCGGCCTTGGATGCCATTGAGCGGTCCCGGCGTCCGTCCGAACTCGCCCATCGCGAGCACGAATGTCTTGTCGAGAAGGGTGGAGCTGCCATCGCGGCTCCTGGTCTGCTTCAGGTCCGTGATCAGGTTCGCAAACCCCTGGTCGAACTGCGCGGACAAAGCGTACACGCCGCCCGTTTCCTTCTTAACCTTGCCTGGTAAGGTCTCTTCCCCCTCGCCGGTTCCATAGATGAACCCATGGTGATCCCAGCCACCCTGGTTTAGCAAAATATAGCGTGTGCCAGCTTGGGCCTTCACCATGTTGCGCGCGATCAGGCAGGCGTCGCCGAAGGCATTCGACCCGTAGCGCTTTCGCTCGTCGGCGGTCAACTGAAAAATCTTACCGATCTCCGGCGATTTCAGCATTTTATGGGCGCTTCGAGTGAACGATTCCCATTCCAGAAAGCGTTTGGGTGCCCAATCGCTATTCACCTTCCGCCCGGTGTCGAATGCTTTCAGGAACTCCATGCGGCTGTCAAACCGGCTCTGGTATTCATCCGGCAGCACGAACGGTACATCAAGGCCGTTGCGCAGGTCCATGGACAAGGGAGCCGCTGCGCTGTCCAGAAACCCTTCGTTCAACAGGAAACCGTTCTGCCCGGTGGCCGGGAAATTCATGGAGACGAACGGCGGCAGAAAGTCGCTACTCTTGCCTTTGTCCTTCATTTCGTAAGCGATAACAGACCCAATCGAAGGCATTTCTTTAGCCCTGGCGGAGCTGAATCCGTGCCCCACCTGCTGCCAGTATTGGGCCAAATTATGAGTGGACTCCCAGGCGCCCATCGACCGCACGATCACCAGGTCGTCCAAAATCCCGGCTGTTTGCGGCAAGAGCTTGTACGGCCACTTCAGCCCGTGCTTCGTGGTCCGCACATCCAGATTCGCCGGCGTTGTCTTCAGCTCTTTCAGATCGAAAGTGTCCATCTGCGAGGGACCGCCGACCATGTTCACGAAGATCACGCACTCGGCCGATCCGCGCGGGCTTACCTTCTCCGCAGCCGTGGCCCGCAAAGGCCTCGCGAGTGGAGTAAGCCATCCGCCCGTCACGCTCAGCGCGCCAAGCTGAAAGAACTTGCGGCGGTTTAAGATCGGCAGATCAGTCGACAGTTTCCTCATGTGTTTCACCGGTTAAAGATAAAGTCCACTCTGTTCAGCAGCGCCCATAGTAAATCCTCCGCCGCTTCCTGTCTCTGCTTGGCTTTGCTTAGCATATTTAGCGACATCCGTTCCTCTTCAGGCAAAGGGAACCGGCTGATGGTCGCCAGAAATAAGTCTTCCACCATTTGCTTGTCCGGTTTCGCCAGTAGCTTCTCTAACAGGCCTCCTTTCTGTGCTTTCACTTGACTGAGGATCAGGTTATTGTTCAACAGATGGGCCGCCTGCAGCAGACTGGAACGGTCCGAGGAAGCGTTGTCTTCCCGGTCCGTTTGGCCGAAGCATACCAGCAGGTCCGGCAGCGGGCCTGTCTCCCCGAAATCCAGATAATGCGCCTGCATGATGTACTTGCCCTTGAGCGCCGTGTACTTGATGTTGTACTCCTGAAACAACCCGGTGGATTGCTGCACCGCGTCCCAAAACTGCTCAGGACCCAGCCGCCGCACGACATGGCGGGCGAAGTAATCGTCGTATTTCTCCTCCCACTTCCTGCCGAATTCCCAGGACAACTGGTAAGCGTTCGATTTCACGATGAGCTTGAAAAGATAGCGCAGATCGTAGTTGTGCCGGACGAAGTCCTCAGCTAGCGCGTTCAGCAGTTCAGGATGAGTCGGCTGAATCGTCCACGGAGCCGGTGGCGGGTGGCTTGGGTCCTGGCGATCCATATCGAAACCAAACGGCGGATCGACGATTCCCCGCCCCATGAATTCAGCCCAGAACAGATTCACTGCCGCTCTGGCAAACTGCGGGTCGGACGTCAACAAGCGGGCAAACGCTGGACGTTCCCGTTCCCCGGGCTGGGCTTTGTCCCCGTTCAGGATGAAAGCCGGGGTCACATCCGCCTTGTAGCGGGGAACGCGCAGGCTGCTCTTCGTGTTCAGCGAATAGCCACTATCGTAGTCCGTTCGCGGAGAGTACGCGGCGCCCACGTCCCTGACAATGAATTCCTGCTGGCGGCCAAATACGGGGCCGATGCTGGTCTTCCCGAAGAACGACGCCTGGCGCCAGAAGTCGACGCGTTTCTTTTTCGAGAGCCAGAGGTTGATCTTCTCCAGATGAGCGGCGCCATTATGACAAGAGATGCATTCGGTATTTACGCCCAGGAAAATCTTGGTGGACCAGACCGCGATCTCGTCGCAGGTGTCCTCGTGATTCATTCTGTAGCCGTCGCCTTCCATTACACGGTTGCGGGAAATGAAGCTGGCGGGTCCGGTGGTCCAGTTGGACAGCGCGTTGGATGTGATCATGTCGCGCACGAAATCGTCGTAGGGAATTCCAAGCTCCAGCACTTTATAAATGTAGTTGTGGAAAGTGGGGATACCCTGTTCATTCTGCGCGTTATTTCGAAACAGATCGTTAAAAAAGTAGGTCCAGCGATCGAGGAACGGCTGTTCCTTGCGGCGGCTGACACCTTCTATCGGGAGCGCCGGAATCAGCGAATCGACAACCCTGTCGCGCTTATCAGGATTGGTATCCCCCAGGAAAGAGCGTACTTGCTCCGGAGTGGGTAGCCGGCCCGTTAGATCGAGCGTGACGCGCCGCAGGAATTCGGTATCGCCTGAAAGCTGGGCATGCGGAACGCCGTCGCGCTGCATCTTATCGAAGATGAAGTTGTCGATAAAATTCTTTCGGGCGATTTCGGCAAAACAGGGGGAACAAACTGTCAGCGAAAGGATCAAAAGACTGCGAATAAGCGGCATCACCCGCACAGTGTGGACTAAATAAGCCGCGTCGCGCAAGTGTTCAAACCGTGAGGCGATGTTACGTAACGGCCCGTAAGTTCCTTTATTACTTTAAAAGATTACTTCAAGACGACGTGAGTTTCGTAGAACTGGCCCAGCGGAAGCACACCATCGGCGCTGCAATGGATCACCAGTTGGTAGGCGGGAGGAAAGCTGGAATACCCTTGCTTGCGGAGCCGATCCCGAAAATCGCTGAGGTGGGTGGGGGAACTCATGAACTCCACGGCGCCTACCGTGCATGAGGAATGGGAACCGGAAAAGATCATCATCCGATGTTGATCGCCCTGCGGGCCTTCACCCCGGAGAACCGTAACCAGCCCGTAGCTCTGCATCATGCCCCGAGCGTCTCTCTGAGTCACATAGGTACGGGCCGGACCAACTATGGTTTCTTTCTGCAGATTCTCGTCGTATTGCACCCGGAACGCGCCGTTCGCCAGCAATCGGTCGATGGTCGGCGAGTTCTCCGGCAATCCAATGAGAACCACGTTCCGGTCTCGAAACATGCCTTCGGAAACAGCCTTCTGCGGAAATACCTGCGCCTTGCCGCCGGCCGCAGTGATGGTGCGGAGAACCTCAGAGGCTCCGATTGCGTCGCCAAACCGGGTGGAGGTGTCGACAAATTCCAGATAGAGCTTCTTTTGCGGCGGCAGCGGGTAGTATTTCTTGTACCAGTCGTATACGGGTGGCGGGGCATCCACTGCCAGGTCGGATTCGAGTGGACGCACGGTCCGGCCGCGAACCTGAAGGTGACTGAAGCTGGATACCGATATGAGGACGCT
>JANYCV010000123.1 GCA_025360145.1 Acidobacteriaceae bacterium | reverse complement strand
GCGACCGTCAGCCGGCGTCTGACCGGGAAGTGCTGTAGGGGTCTATCCTGCCCTGCTAAACTGGAACAACCAGTACATGTCGGGGCGTAGCGCAGCCTGGTAGCGCACCTGCCTTGGGCGCAGGGGGTCGTGAGTTCGAATCTCGCCGCCCCGACCAATTCACTTCACTGGGTTTTTGATTGACTCAAGTGGGCACCGTGTCGCAGCGTTTCGTGTGGCTGATGCATTGGGCTTTCGTCCCGCTTGCAGCAGCGGGACGAGGGCGTCCCGCGCCGGCCAGGGGGCCCGCCCTACCTTGGCTGTTGCCGTAGTAATTACTTGAGTGGAGCACATACCCAGCTACACTTTAATAGCTTGCGCTGGCACGCTGGCAGTTCATAAGAACGGCTCTGTGGCAATCACTGGGGCCCGTTCATCGAAAACTCAATCGGGTTTGATAGAGTATCCATCAACCTCAATCCGGCAGTTGGAACTCTGTGGGTCGTGACGAGCCGCTGAAATAGATCAGGATTTCAACTGCTTCGCACTTCACGATTTTGGTGATAACTGATTCCTTTGCAACTGTTTGCCGGCTAAGGGCGGCTCCAACTGCCGGATTTAGGTTAATAGACCGCGACGGATCACTGGTTCGATGATTTGCTGAGAACCATTCCGATGGCAAGACCGCCATCTGGTTGCGCGGGATCGCTCTTTGCAGCCGGAGCGCTGTTGGTCGAGATCGGCGAGGGAATCAGACAAGGGGCACCTCCATTCCAAACGTCTGCGTTCGTTAGGAAAACTTCGGCGCGGGTTCTCGCCAGGTAGCTGCTATAATTCGCGGGTATATGAAGCTCGCCATTCTGCTGCTCGCGATTTTTTCCCGCGCCGGGCAGGCTGCCGAGGCGCTTAGCGTCTTCCACCCGTCGGGGGTGCATTCCGAATACGGCGTCACCAGCGAAGTGGAATTCTCCACGCCGCTAATGGAACTGGAATCGGGTACGCTAGCCCATCATTTGCCGGCGGCGATGAAAAATCTTCGTTTTGAAGAACCGGTTTGGGTAATTGGATACAAGGCGAGCATCGTTGACACCCAGGGCAAGACGCCTCGCGAGAATTATCTTTGCCACACGTTTCTTGCCGATCAACGCGTCGATCAGCACCCGGAAAACGAGTTGAAGGGCTTTTATTCCGATGCGTTCACGCCGGAAGTGCGATTGCCTGACGGCTTTGGTATTCTCTTCTCACCAAACGATTCGCTGCACTGGATGCCGATGTTCAACAACCGTGACGATCAACCGGTGCGGGTGGCCATGAAGGTGGCGCTCACGCTGATCCGGGGAAAAGACCTGAAGAAGCCGCTCCAGCCGCTCTACGCCAGTTTGCGCAGCGTCCAGGTTCCCCATCTCTTCTTTGTTCCGCGCGGCAGGGACGAACGCACCGTCACGTTCACCCTGCCATTTGAAGCCAGCATTCACTTCCTGGGGACGCACCTTCATCCATACGGCGCCTCGGTGGAGCTCTTCAATATCTCAAGAAATGAGCTGGTGTGGGAAGGCCGCCGGACGGGGGGCCCGGAGAGTCCCATGGAAGTGTATTCGAGCGTGAAGGGTTATGCCATCCACGCTGGGGAAACGTTTCGAATCAAAGCGATTTATGATAATCCGGCTGAAGAAAAGATCGACGCGATGGCTGGGCTGTTCATGCTCTACGCACGAAGGTAGTTCTTCCGTTTTACGGGATGCGGGCATCGTGGCGGGAGTGCGGACAGCAGTGCGCTGCCGGTAGTCCGATGGGCACGCGATTCGTGAAGTCACACCGAGAATCCGCCTCCCCGCGCTCCGTTTCAGGACCTCTCTCACCTGGACAATTTTCTTCCTTGACTCCTTGAACCACAATGTTATACTTTCTGCGCAGGCGGCTGCTTTGTTTCATTTTCTCGATTCGCCGTGTTACCGATCAGCCGTAATCGCAATTGTTCTCAAATTCTTCTTCATGGAGTCTTTTGAACTATGAGATACCGGGC
>JANYCV010000455.1 GCA_025360145.1 Acidobacteriaceae bacterium | reverse complement strand
CCCGGTACCATGCATCAAAGAGATGGGCGTGCCTTCTAAATTTGAAAAAGTTGAAATCGAAAAAACCTCAACCAGCCTTCATCCCATAAGAACCATGTGGGTTATGCGTCAGGTCGGAAGCGATAGCCGGACGCTAGTGATCCGCAGCCAATAATGAAGTTCTCAAAAGTTGACGATAGAAGCAAACGAAACCGCGTCCAGACTGGCGCCGCCAACCAGCACGCCGTCCACTTCCGGTTGCGCAATCAAAATCTTGATATTATCCGGCTTCACACTGCCGCCATACAGGATTCGTGTGCTCTGCGACGCTTCCAGTCCAAAATGCAGCCGCACCTGCTCGCGAATAATCCGGTGCGCATCGGCAGCCATCGCCGGCGTGGCCGTCTTCCCCGTTCCAATCGCCCAAACCGGTTCATAAGCGATCGCGATCTGCGCAAACTGATCAACCGAAAGGCCGCCGATCCCGTGCTTGAACTGTTCCAGCAACACCGCTTCCGTCCAGCCGCCTTCGCGCTCTTCCAAACGTTCCCCGATGCAAATGATTGGCCGCAGATCCGCGTCCAATGCCGCCAACACGCGCTTCAACACAGTCTCGTTAGTCTCACCGAAATACTGCCGCCGTTCGCTATGCCCCACAAGCACCCACTGGCATCCAACCGACTTCAGCATCTCGCCGGAAATCTCGCCCGTGAAAGCGCCCTCGTTCGCCCAATACAGGTTCTGTGCACCGATCCCGACATTGGTGCCCGCCGTAGCCTCCACCGCCGCCGAAAGGTTCACAAAGGTGGGACAAATAGCAATCTCGCAGTGCTTGGCGCCGGCAACCAGCGGATTGAACTTCTCAAAAAACGCGACCGTCTCCGGGACAGTCTTATACATCTTCCAATTGCCAGCCATCAAAGGAGTTCGCATGTGAACACCAATTGTAGCGCAGGCCTATTGCTTCGCCACGCCGGTTTCCAGCACGTTCACCCGATGCCCGTTCACCTCGCCGAAGTTCGAATCGAAGACGATCAACGACGCGTCATTCGAGATCGATCCATGCGATTGCGACCAGTAACTCTCCCCGCCTTCTTCGCGCAATGGCACGCTCCGAGTCTGCGCCAGTCTCCGCACTTCCAGGGCATTTTCGCGGAAAATCAGGATCTCGGTAGTATGTGCAAACCGCAGCGGCGCGTCCTTGGCGGCCCGCAGCGGCGGGACAGTAGAAATCACGCAGTACGGTGCCTTCTTAGCGCAAGCCACATGCTCGTCCGGCCCCGGACTGTTCGGAAACGGGCACTTCCACAGCGTCATCACCTTCGTGCGTCCGCCCCCAAGCACCGCCGGTTCCATCAACTTCGGGCCCCGGTTCATCTGATAAGTCGCCACGGAAACTTCACAAGGAACCTCCGTCTGGCTGTTGTAAACCAGGTACTGAATCCCAGCCGAATCTTCCAACGTGTCCGCGTGCGAAGGATACATGCATCTCTCGCCGGGATCGCACACGCCATCGTGATTCCCCGCCCTCTCCATGTCCTCGGGTCCTCGGAACTCAAAATCCAACTTGCCCGATTGCGCATTGACCGAATAAAAACCCGGAGCCGCACCCGCGGCAATCAGAACCACGTAGCGCTTCCCGCTGGTCTTATCCGTCCCCTTGCTGATCAGGCTATAGTCGATCTTCCCGAACGGCGGACCGGAAGCCTTCGAATAGTCCGCGCAGTAAGTTTTCACACTCGAAATGTCCAGTGCGCAGACCTGACTTCCATTCTCCGCGAAGAAGGAAATCCAATTGTCCTTCGAAGTATCGCCTGTCCCGCCGCGCGTGATGCCGGAGAACTTATACGGAGCCTTTCCGTAATCCACCACCTTGCTCCGCTTCTTGCGCTTCACGCCATACTTGAAAATCGCAGCGCCCTCCAGCGTGTAGTAGGAGTCGTCGTCACTAGCGTCCCAGAAATAGTTCTGGTTGCCATCCACTTTCCGTGCCACCGCCTTTCCTGTAGCGGCGGCCAGAATGTCAAAGGTCCCGTCCGCCGGAAACGTCATCAGATAAGTGTTATTCGCGCTAAGCGGATTCGGCGTCGAATAAGTGTGGTGAATGCCGGTGCCGGTCAGCACCTTGATCTTCGCGCCGAAGTTAGGATCCACGTAAGTAGCCCCTGGAACAGGCGATACAAAACGGCCAATCGCCGATTGGTCGAGTGGATTGCAAAGCGCCGCATCCGGATATCCAGCGGGTGTCTCGCATCCGGCAGGCACGGCCAGATAGGTGAATTTAGGACCAGGGGCGCTGTCCACCACCGTCCACTCCACCTTCACGATCTCCGAAACACCGCGCGCCGAAATCTTCACGCTCGCCGAGTAGCGGCCGGGCTTCTGCACTTCAGCCCGCCAGTTCACAAGTCCCACGTAGACGGAACCCGGAGTCTTGCCGCTGACCGCCGAGAGGTAGACCCACGCCGCATCGCCGTCCCCCGAAACCGCCGCGGTCCATTCCACCGGCTCGCCCACAGCAACGATCGACACCACTCGACCCGTCCCCAACGGTCCACCAGCGGCCTGCCGTATGGTGATTTCCTTGGGCGAAACGGTCACACTCTGCGGGTGCAGCGGAGAACATCCAATCAGCGTAAGAGCGAACAGGGTCCAGGCAAGGCGCATACCCATCAGCCTAGCGTATCGTCAGCAGCGCGGCGGGATCGCGACGGATCTCGAAAATGCATGGACTGCGGCAACAGAAAGATGGGGCGGTCGGGATGGGCCGCGACCACGCGCTCGTGAAACGCCTGCCTGTCCGGCCAGAGATCGCCAAGGTTTCCTCCGCCAAGAAGCAGGATCGGGCTGGCGGGCAATAGCGCACGGTTCAGGCCCGGTTGCGAATAGGAATCGAGGTCGGCGGTGTAGGCAATGCGCGTCCGGTTGACACGCTGCAAGTAATCCACCGTGCCGGCCCGGATCATGTAATCGCCAATGTTAAGGTGATTCGGATAATTCAGCAGGGTGCAGTGCTGCATTGGGCCAAGGGGAGCAAGGTCATGTTTCAGCAGCTGCGGGAAACGTTGGGCTATCGCCATTTGCGCCACTCCCGGAGCAATCCCGCGATGGTGGCAACCTGCGCGATCCCGAGGAGAAAAGAACTCCTGATTGCGGGTCTCCAGCGTTGACGCGTAATCGGGAACAAGAGCAGCCGCACGTAGAAGCCGAAGGGCTGAAGGCGCCCGAGGCCCTTTCGGCGGCGGTGGAAGGCACCACGCCCGTAGCCGAAGTGTTGTTTCCAATAAGTGCGCCAGTTTAAGTTGTGTGCGTGGTCAATCAGGATCTCAGGAGCGAAGACGATTCGCTTGCCGCTTTGGACCCATCGATCACAAAGATCCCGATCTTCAGCGGACATCGAAAAAGTGACGTCGAATCCACCCATCCCTACAAACATCTCGCGCGGCATCGCCATGTTGTTCACAAACTCGCCCGAGGTGGTCTCCGGGTTGGCGGAAAGCAGCAGATAGTCGATCAATAGCTGGGTGGCCGCGCTGAAGGGATTCGAGATGAGCACATTCACCGGGAGTCCGCCGACCATGGCGTCCGGATACTGTTCAAAATAGCCTTCGAGCCGGGTCAGCCAATCGGGGCCGTGAACGCAGTCGTCGTCGGTGAAGGCCACGTACCGCCCGCGGGCGAGCCGTGCGCCGGCATTACGAGCGGGCCCGCAACCGGAGTTGCGCTGACAAATCAGACGGAGAGGAATGCGATCCGCAAACGGGTCCACCACTGCATCGAGAGGAAAAGCGCTGCCGTCATCTACGACAATTACCTCAAATTGAGATCTCGAATAATTCAACCGCGAGATCGCTTGCAGTGCGATTTGCAACTGGGTGGGCCGGGAAAACGTCGCAATGACTACCGAAAACCGCGGTTGCTGTTCTTCCTTCAATAAAACTACTATAACAGCGATAAAAATCGATTAATCGAAGCTGGAAGCTGGATTGGCGCAACGGCCATCAAACGCAGTAAACGCAGGTCAAGACTCTCGCGTAAATAATCTGATTCGGCTGGCAAGACCGTCTGGCATAACTATCCAGGCAGCTAAGCCCACGCAAATCGCCATCAGCGCGTAGTCCACAAAACTGTGACCGCCTCTGTCTTTCCACGTAACAAGTTTCCAATCTAATTCTTGACAATGAGAAACTGAGCCCTGGATCAGGTCGAGTGACCGGGATTGCGACCGGTCACGCCGAGTAGGCCCGGGGATTTGCACCCCGAGCCTCTCACAGGACCGGACGTAAGCCTCTCGACTTATCCGGCTCGTACCACCCTTGAAGGCTACCGCCTTCCGCCGAGACCAGCGGATTCCTCCTGTTGCCAGTTGACCCTGATCGATCTCCACGCAGGTAGCCTGCCCCCTTCGCTCCACGAGAGTTACCCCGCTTCACCGCTACTACGGAGCAGTCCGCCCCTGGCCTGCGCATCGGTACTTTCGGCCTCGCGGTTCTTCCGCTTGCGCCTTTTCCCTTGCCATCGCAGACCAGGTTCTCAAGTTCCATA
>JANYCV010000439.1 GCA_025360145.1 Acidobacteriaceae bacterium | reverse complement strand
TTTGAGATTCCCACCACCAGCGCCCACCTGGTTCCGCGGTCCTTCAAAGGATTAGCGGGCTGCTCCGGCTCAAACTGTAAATCGCGAGTCTGCTGGCCGAACAGGGTCGTTGCCAACAGCAGGAGCGGGACCGTTCGCCTCATCTTGGGATGATAGCAATCTGCGTCACTCGCCGCCGGTCTTCGACCAGGGCGGCGCAAGGCCGTTCATCCGGGAATACACGTGGACGATGATCCGCGGGTACATGCGATCCAGCGCCGCGTCCCTTCCGCTGAAGGTCGGCGGGCTTCACACCAGCGTGGGCTGTCTTCACCGCCGTTTGCGCGTTACTCCGGGAGGATCGTCTGGATCGAGGTTTCCTCGATGGCTTCGTGGACTTATTTGATGATCTTCACGTGCGGCGTCGCGCTGCTATGGAACGGAACCACCACTCTTCGACCATTTTTTGCGTAGATCCGATGACTACCCTTCGACCTCAACCAAGCGAAACCCGCTTTCAACAGCATCGCTTCGGCCTCGGCCGCGGTCAGGCGCGGCACTCTAGGCATGAACTTCGACGGCGGTGGTAAAAATCTCCTGGCTGAGCGCCGCGGCGCGCTCGGCCGCGGTCATGGTCTCCAGGAAGAGTTCGATTGCCTCCCGGATATTGGCGAGAGTCTCCTCGACGGTCTTCCCTTGCGATTGGCATCCCTTTAGTTCGGGACACCAACCATAACATCCGTGCTCGGCCTGTTCGATTACCACACTAACCTTGCGCATCATTACCCACATTCTACCGCCAGCGGAACCACCGGGTGCTGCTCGGGTAGCAGTATCGAGCATACCGAGACTGAACGAACTGGGCTTGGTCGCGAGACCTGCCGCGAGACACAACGCGCCGGCGTGATGTACTTTCGGCATAAGGGTTTTGTATCATCATTAATCGCTCAGCGGGCGCATTCCCACCCAACACGCTAAACTAGTACACAGAGGTCCACTTAAAGCTTTGGAATCGGGCGGCGAAGTGAGAATACGCACTGTTCGCCTCACCAAGCATTACCGCTCCGGTGAGAGCACCGTCGTTGTGTTTGACGACCTCAACCTCGAAATTGCCCCCGGCGAGCGCGTCGCCCTCGTGGGGGAATCCGGCGTGGGCAAATCCTCCCTGCTCCATTTGCTAGGCGGCCTCGACAAGCCAACCAAAGGTACAATATATTTTGGAGATAAAGAGATCTCATCGCTGGACGAGTCCGCCTTGGCCGACTTCCGAAATCGGGAAATTGGCTTTGTTTGGCAGACTCACTATCTGCTGCCCGAGTTTACGGCGCTTGAAAACGTCATGATGCCGCTGCTGATGCGTGGGGTCTCCCAATCGAAGGCAGCCCCTGCCGCACGGGAACGATTGGGCGAAATGGGCTTAGCGGACCGCGCCTCCCACCGCGCCGGAGAGCTTTCCGGGGGCGAACAACAGCGGGTTGTCCTGGCGCGCGCCCTGGTTGGCCGGCCAAAAGTTTTGCTGGCCGATGAACCAACCGGCAATCTTGACTATAAGACTGGCGGAAAAATAGCCGATCTGTTTGATGAGCTGCATCGTACGTATAAGCTGACGTCGGTATTCGTGACACACAATCTTGAATTCGCAAGACGCTGCGACCGCGTCTTAAAGTTGGAACACGGCGCCCTTGTCCCCTTGCAGGCTGAGGGCGTGTCTGAGAAAACTGCAAGTAGGGAAAACGGTACAAACTATGTTTGAACGCTATACCGAGAAGGCGCGGCGGGTAATCTTCTTCGCAAGATACGAAGCAAGCCAGTTCGGAAGTCCATACATCGAGACAGAACATCTGTTGCTCGGACTGCTGCGCGAAGACAAGGCACTGGCGAATCGGTTCCTCCGGTCGCACGCCGCCATCGAGTCCATTCGCAAGCAGATTGAGGCGCACACCACCATCCGCGAGAAAGTTTCGACGTCGGTCGATCTCCCGCTCAGCCACGAGTGCAAGCGCGTCCTGGCATACGGGGCGGAGGAAGCCGAACGCCTCAACCACAAGCACATCGGGACCGAGCATCTCTTGCTTGGGCTGCTGCGGGAAGATAAATCGTTTGCCGCGGAGATCCTGCATGAGCGAGGCTTGCGGCTCTCGCAGGTGCGGGAAGAGATTGCGCGATCGTCATCCGAGAAGATGTCGTCCAACCGGCCGAAGGAAAGTTCGCTGCTGGCGGAGTTCAGCCGCGATCTGACGCAGAATGCAATGGATGGCTCCATGGATCCGCTCATCGGGCGGGACTATGAACTGGAGCGTGTGGTCCAGATTCTCTGCCGCCGTACGAAAAACAATCCGGTGCTCATCGGCGAGCCGGGTGTAGGCAAGACCGCCATTGTAGAAGGACTGGCGCAGCGCATCGCCGAAGGCGATGTCCCGTCGTTCCTGGCGGATAAGCGCATTCTGGCGCTGGATCTTTCGCTCATTGTAGCCGGAACCAAGTATCGCGGCCAGTTCGAAGAGCGCCTGAAGACCATCATGAAAGAGTTGATGGAAAATCAGAACGCCATCATCTTCATCGATGAGCTTCATACGCTGGTAGGCGCGGGCTCGGCCGAAGGCTCGCTCGACGCGGCCAATATTCTGAAACCCGCTCTTTCGCGCGGGGAGATCCAGTGCATCGGCGCCACCACGCCGAGCGAGTACCGCAAGTCGATTGAGAAGGATCGGTCGCTTGAACGCCGCTTTCAGGCGGTGAAGGTTCCGCCTCCCACGGAAAGCGACGCCGTCCGCATCCTGTTCGGCATCAAGGAACGGTACGAGAAGTTCCATGCGGTGGCGTACACCGACGAAGCGGTGGAAAGCGCGGTCTTCACTTCGACCCGCTTCATTCCAGACCGTTTTCTTCCGGACAAGGCCATCGATTTGATCGATGAAGCCGGCGCGCGTGTCAAGCTTCGCCAGACGACGCTTCCCGGCGAAGTTGCCGACATCCAGAAGCGCATCAAGTTCATCGTTCACCGGATGGAGAACGCTATTGCGAACCACGAGTTCGAAAAGGCGCGCTTTTATTCCGACGAGGAACGGAAGGAGCGCGAGAATCTGCGCGTCCTTCGCGATAAGTACAACCTGGACGACACATCCACCGGCATTGTGACGAAGGACGACATCGAAGACGTAGTCGCGCGTTGGACCGGCGTCCCGATGACTGCCATCCGCGAGGAGGAAGTCACCAAGCTTCTGCGCATTGAAGAGGAACTACATCGCCGGGTTATCAGCCAGACCAAAGCGATCAGTGCGCTGGCGCGCGCCATCCGCCGCTCCCGCGCGGGGCTGAAATCCCCGAAGCGTCCCGCCGGATCGTTCCTGTTCCTCGGACCGACGGGCGTCGGTAAAACTGAAGTGGCCCGCGCTCTGGCCGACTTTCTGTTCGGCAGCGAGAAATCGTTGATCCGCTTCGATATGTCGGAGTTCATGGAGAAGCATTCGGTCTCGAAGCTGATCGGATCGCCCCCCGGCTATGTGGGTTACGAAGAAGGCGGCCAGCTCACCGAAAAGGTGAAGCGCGCGCCGTATTCCATCATCCTGCTGGATGAAATCGAAAAGGCGCACCCGGATATCTACAACATCCTGTTGCAGGTTTTTGAAGACGGCCAGTTGACCGACGGTCTGGGCAATACGGTGGACTTCAAGAACACCATCATCATCATGACGTCGAACCTGGGCGCACGTTTCCTTGAGAAGCGCGGCCAGCTAGGCTTCGCCGCCCCCGCTATCGAAGGGCTTCCCAGCAAAGTGGAAGATATGGTGATGGCCGAAGTGAAGCGATCGTTCAATCCGGAGTTCCTAAACCGGCTGGACGAGGTGATCCTGTTCACCTCGCTCACCGACGACGACCTGCTGAAGATCATCAATCTGCTGGTGGAACAGATCAACATCAATCTCGTGCCAAAACAGATCAAGCTCCGTCTGGCCGAAGGCGCCGCCCGCTACGTCCTGGAGAAGACCTGCGGCGACCGCAACTACGGCGCACGGCCCTTGCGCCGGGCATTGCAGAAGTACATCGAAGATCCGCTTTCCGAAGCGCTGATTCAGGGCACGCTCCCAAGGCCGTCCGAGTTGGAGGTTTACCTTGGCGATACCGGTATCTACTGGCGCCAGATCAAGGAAGCAACCGAAGAGGAAGAAGAGCAACCTGTGGAAGTAGGCGCCGGTACTCCGCTCTTCATGTTCTAAATCAGTAGAGGGCCGGCGGTCTACACCGCCAGCCCTCTACCTGCCGTCCATCAAGAAATCCATAGCGAACACGCCGTGGGAAAACTGCGTCGAGAGATTCCCGGCCAACGACGCGCGCAACTACTTGCATTCCTCACCGGTGAAACCGGTTCTGCCGGAAGCTCCTCGATCACGCGGTGGAGGCAATCAGCCGCGTGGCGATGCACTTGCACAAAGCCAATTCATGCCAAACATTTACAACCGAATCCGGAAGATTTTACCAACCGGCATCTTCCTTTGCTGCGTGACAGGCATTTATGCGCAGGCTCCCCAGCCTGATAAAAGCGATAGCTGGGTATGTGCTTCACTCAGCTAATTTCTCTGCCAGCCGCACGGGTGAGACGGTCCCGCTGCCGGAAACGAAGACAGGGTCTCCGCGCGGGCGGGAGTGCCAGCCCACGAAATGCTGCAAGACCGTACCCACCTGAGTCGGACACATACCCGGCAAGCGATAAACCAATGAATCCTCCGCCGTATGCCAACCAGCCGCCGCTTGGAGTCGGTCTACCGCCCGAAGGAATGACGGCTCACGACACACCAAAGCTGGACAAGTCGAAGAATCAGGCTCCGAAGGCTAAAGCGAAAAAGACGCCGGCAAGGAAAAAGAAGAAGCAAAGCTAACTCGCGGTGTGGGCATAATAACTTTCTATGCCCACCGGAGCCGAACTGTTCGTCCGCACTCTCACCGAACTTGGAATCGACCGAATCTTCACCTTGGTCGGCGACCACCTGAACGAAGTCCTTGCCGAGGCCGCGAAGGCCGGGATCG
>JANYCV010000425.1 GCA_025360145.1 Acidobacteriaceae bacterium | reverse complement strand
GCCGGACTTCGAAATCCCGCTGCCCGGAATCCCCCGCCCGCTGACTTTCGATCCCAACGGCCAGCGCATCTTCGTCCAACTTTCCAAACTGCACGGCTTCGCAGTGGTGGACTACAACACGCGCAAAGTAACCGGCAACATCCTGCTGCCCGACGCGCCGACGGGCGCAAAACCGCTCATACCCGACACGTACTCCCACGGCCTCGGTGTCGCGCCCGATGGCAAGACGCTGTGGGTGACTAGCCTTCTGGACAATTCCGTCTCGGTGTTTTCCATGCCCGATCTGAAGCGCCTGGCAACCATCCCCGTGGGCCGTGGTCCGGACTGGCTGACGTTTACGCCGGACAGCAAACGCTGCTTCGTCTCGAACGCCGGATCGAACTCCGTATCCGTTCTGGATGTTCCCGCGCGTAAGGAAATCACGAAAATCGCCGTGGGGAAGATTCCCAAGCGCATCATCACCGTCGTATTACAGTAGTGGTGCTGCCGTAAAGAATGTGGGTATTGATCGTTGAAGACGAAAAGCGCATGGCCGAAACCTTGCGCAAAGGGCTGGAACGCGAGGGCATGTCGATCGCGTTGGCCTTCGACGGCCCTTCCGGGCTGGAGGCGGCGCGCAGCCGGGATTTCGACGTAATCGTCCTCGACGTGATGCTGCCCGGACTGGACGGTTTCAGCGTAACCCGCGAGCTTCGTGGACAAGGGGTCTCAACGCCCATCCTGATGTTGACGGCGCGCGATACCAGCCGCGACATCGTCAACGGCCTCTCGCAAGGTGCGGACGATTACCTGACCAAGCCCTTCGCCTTCGAAGTTCTGCTGGCACGGCTGCATGCCCTCTCCCGCCGCAGCCTTCCGTTGCGGGCAGCGCAACTTCAGCACGCCGATCTCGTCCTCGACCCCGATTCACGCGAAGTCTCACGCGACGGCCGTAAGCTGTCGCTGACCAGAACGGAGTACGTTCTACTCGAAATGCTGCTGCGGCGGAGCGGGATCGTGCTTCCCCGCGAGACCCTGATCGAAGGGGTCTGGGGGTTCGGCGCTGAGGTTGAAAACAACACGCTCGAAGTCTTCATCGGCCAATTGCGCGCCAAGGTCGATCGCGAATCTCCCAACAAACTGATCCACACCATCCGCGGCGTCGGCTATGTATTGCGCGACGATGTCCCGAAGTGAAGTCCTGGTCCATCCAAGCGCGTCTGACGCTGTGGTACGGCGCGGCACTGAGTATATCCATGGTTCTGCTGGGAGCCGGCATCTCGTGGGTACTGGAAACCAGTCTGTTTCGCGATATCGATCAGCGGCTGCAGGATCACATAGTCGAAACGGGCCGCATCGTAAGCAAGGAACTCGCCGAGCATGATCGCGCCGAAGCTTTGCAAGAGATCCGCGAGTCGCTCTCCGCTTCCCCCGGTGAGCGTAGCGCTGTTTGCGATGAGAAGGGAGCGCTGCTCTATAAGGCGCCGGAGCTCGATTTCACTTGCCCGCAAAGTGTTTTTGGATACCGCAATCTGCAAGTTCGCAGCGAACCGTTCCGGGCTCTTGTTACGCGTGAGGGTCCGTATACAATCTTCGCTGCCGCCTCCACAAGGCATATCCATTCCGCGCTCAGCCGGTTGCGCTGGATTCTGCTTTTAAGCGTTCCCCTGATCCTGCTGATCGCCACCGGCGGCGGCTACTGGTTGAGCAAGCGCGCCATGGCGCCGGTCGAGGAAATCACGCGAACCGCCCACGCCATCGGCATGCGGAATCTCTCGCGGAGATTGCCCGTTCCGCCAACCGGCGACGCCCTGCAGCGGCTATCCGAGACCCTGAACGACATGTTCGCGCGCCTGGAATCCGCCTTCCAGAAGATCTCGCAATTTACAGCGGATGCCGCGCACGAACTTCGCACACCGCTGGCGCTGATCCGCACGACGGCGGAAGTAGCGCTGCGTTCCGGGCAGCCGGATGAGTACAAGGACGCTCTGCCGCAAATCGTGGAAGAGACCGCCCGCACCGCAGTCCTTGTAGAGCACCTCTTGTTCCTGGCCCGCGCCGACGCAGGCGGGACGTTGCCGGTCAACTCCGCATTCCAGTTGGAAAGTGTCATGCTGGATGTCGTCGAATCGGCGCGAAAACTGGCTGCTGCCCGTGGAATCGAACTCAGCACGCCGACCCATATTTCGCAGGTCGAACTCCATGGCGATGCCGCAGCCATGCGCCGGCTGTTGCTCATCCTGCTGGACAACGCAATCAAGTACACGCCCCACGGCGGCAGCGTGACCATAGCCATGAATCGATCCGCGATAGAAATCACCGACTCCGGAATTGGCATCTCCGCCGAAGACTTGCCACACATCTTCGAGCGCTTCTACCGTGCGGATAAAGCCCGCTCTCGCGATAGCGGCGGCGCGGGCCTGGGCCTCTCGTTAGCCAAGTGGATCGCGGAAGCCCACGGTGCATCTATCTCGGTGGAGAGCCGTGCCGGTGTAGGCAGCAAATTCGTGCTCCATCTACCGGACTAATTGCGCGGCAAAGAAACTCTCACCCGCGCGATCCAACTGTCTCCCCATCAGCAAAAGCATCATCTGCTGAAAAGCCCGCAGCGTCAAATTGAAATGACTGCGGATCAGGTGTATTCCGAATTGTTGACGGCGCTATCGGGGTATCCAGTGCCATCTGAAACGCGCAGTTCCTTCAACCGGCGAGGCGCCGACGCGCAGGCAGCTCGGTCAGCGAATCGAAGAATCCGCGTTCATTGGCGGCCATTAATTATGCGCCGCCCATTGTTAGCCGACGATCAACGCTAATGAACCTAAATCCGGCAGTTCGACTGCTGCGCATCGCATCAAGTCACTGAAATGCCTCAGGATTTCAACTGCTCCGCAGTTCACCATGCGGGTGATAACTGATTCTATTGCATCTGCTTGCGGCTAAAGGTCTATTCGATTTTGAGTGGCTCCAACTGCCGGATTTAGGATGAACGCAGATTTTGGGCGGAACCGCAGCATTCGATCTGTCCAGCTAATTCGGTGCCTCCGCTAAGGGAGCGGACTTGCCGGCCTCAGCACTAGATCCCGGATCGATCGGCTGTTTCGCTCAACCAAGCTCGCATTTCGCGGCGGCTGGCCCCACCCGCCCGCTGGAATACGACGTTGCCTTCGCGCATCACTACGAAATTCGGAATCGCTTGAATGCGAAATTGCGCTGCCAGATCCGGATGCTCCTCGGTGTTCACTTTCAACACAATCGCATTGCCCGCCATTTCGCTCGCCAGCGCGTCGACCTCCGGCGCTATCGACCGGCAAGGGCCGCACCACGGAGCCCAGAAGTCCACCAGTACCGGAACTTTGGCATCGCGGGTAATTGCGGCGAAGGCCTCGGCATCGGCGTTAATTGGCGCATCCGCGGGGCGCAGAGGTAATTTGCAGTTGCCGCAGCGGCCGGTATCGGCAAGGTGTTTCGCCGGAATCCGGTTGAGTGTGCCACATTCGCTGCATTTTCGCGTCACTGAAAAGCCCATTGGTGCCTCCTCTCTTATCTTGCCGCACTCCCGGCAGGTTTTCTCCTATGAGAGAAAGCGACGTTGCGCGCACTGTCTCTTCGAGTGGAATACCCAGCGACTGTCGATCGGCTAATCGTGGCGTGTCTGGTTCCGCTGGGTATCTGGATTCTGCTCAGCGGCCTGGACGACCTGGTGCTGGATGTAGTATGTTTCTACCATTGGTTGACCGGTAAACGGACATCCCGGCTTCCATCGGAAGAGGAACTGCGGCAGAAACCAGAAACCACGATCGCGATCTTTGTTCCGCTTTGGCACGAGCATCGGGTGATCGGCAAGATGATCGAGCACAACACCGCGGCCATCAAATACCGGAATCACCACTTTTTCATCGGCGCCTATCCGAACGACGATGCCACGGTGGCAGTGGTGGGAGATCTGGAGAGGCGATATCCCAATGTCCATCTGGCGATGGTGCCGCACGACGGACCTACTTCAAAGGCCGACTGCCTGAATGCGATCTACGACCATCTGTTGCGCTTCGAGCGGCAGGCCGGAACTCATTTCGCGGTAGTAATGACGCACGATGCCGAAGATCTGATTCATCCGGATTCACTGCGCTGGGTGAACTATTACTCCGATACACACGACATGGTGCAGACGCCGGTCCTGCCCCTTCCCACGCCTTTCCGCAAGCTGACCCACGGCGTGTATTGCGATGAGTTCTCTGAATCTCATACCAGGGATATGCGCGCGCGGCAGTTCACCGGAAGCTTCATTCCATCGTGTGGAGTGGGAACCAGTTTCTCCAGAACGTCACTGGAGCAGCTCGCCGTCACCAAAGGTAACCGCATCTTTGAGCCAGCCTGCCTGACGGAAGATTATGAGAACGGTTTGAGCCTTCATCTGCTGGGAGCCAAGCAGATCTTTGTGCCGCTCAGCTTCCGGAACGGATCATTTGTGGCGACGCGCGAATTCTTCCCGCAGACATTCCGAAGCGCAGTCAAGCAGAGGACGCGCTGGGTGATGGGCATCTCCTTGCAGGGTTGGGAAAGGCATGGGTGGCAGGGCGGGCTGGTGGATAAGTACTGGCTATGGCGGGACCGGAAGGGTCTGGTGGGAAACTCACTCAGCCTGTTCACCAATTTCATTACCCTCTACGGGCTTGGCACATGGTTGGCAGCCAGAGCGGCCGGTATGGATTGGGGCCTTGGTCAGGCGCATCTCCCATCGCATTTCGCCTGGTTGTTTACATCCACCATGAGTCTGGGCGTAGTGCGGGTCTTAGTGCGGATTTTCTGTACCGGACGCCTATACGGATGGCTTTTTGCGTTGGGAGTCCCTGTGCGTACGGTTTATGCCAACTGCATCAATTCCGCTGCAACGGTCTGCGCCATCTACCGCTACACCAAGGGCCGCCTGAAGAAAATGCCGCATGCGTGGCTGAAGACCGACCACTCCTACCCTACGCAGGCCGCGCTTTGCGAACACAAGCGGACGCTGGAAGAAGTGTTGGTTGCTTCCGGGTTGCTGACGGAGGAACGCCTGCGCGAGGCCATCGCCACCAAGCCGGAAAGAACACGACTGCAATGGCACCTGGTGAAGCTGGGGTTTTTGACTGAGGCGCAGCTTTATGAGGCGGTCGGTCAACAGCAGAGCTTGCGGACTGGCCGGGTATCTCCTCAACAAGTAAGGCCGAATGTCGCTCGCGGCCTCCCCTGGGATGTGATTCGCGACTGGCGCGTAATGCCATTCAAGGTGGAGATGGGCAGCCTGTTCGTAGCCGGACCGGAACTGCCCACCGAAGAGATGCATCGCGATCTGAAGAAGTACACCTCGCTCGAAGTGCGTTTCCAGTTGATCACCCCTGCGAACTTTGCGGAACTTACTTCCAGTTTGCTGTAGGCGCGAAGAACTCCAAAGGCGCGATGGACCGGATGCGATTTTTCTCAACCGTCGCGGTGATGGTTTGACGGCGGCGTTCAGAGACACCCGCGGCTTCCTTACTGCGGAGTTCGAGATACCAGTCCAATTCCACTTTCGCCGAGTCCGCGCGGCTAACCTCAATCGACGAAGTGATTTCGAAGCGCGCCATTAGAGCGGAGACGTTGTCGCGTAGCAAAGCGAGGTTAGGCATCCGGCGGTCGAATGGCTTCAGGAATCCTTCCACGTCGCCGGTGCTCAATGCGGAAGCCAGCGGTTCAAAGATTTCGAGGACACCGGAACCGTCTTCGGCGCCTGGTGTGCTCGCTACCAGGCAGCTGAGTAAGAGACATCGGCGGGTCATTGCTCGATTGTGGCACGCTGCGCCTGCAAGCGTATTCATTACACTGCAATCTGGCAGCGATACAATCAAACCCATGGATTTTACCCGCCGCCTGTTCCTGATCCGCAGTGCTGCGCTCGCATCGACGCTGTATGCCGCGCCCAGCTTTACGAAGTATCCATTCTCGTTGGGAGTCATGTCCGGCGACCCCTCGCCCGACGGTTTCGTCATGTGGACCCGCTTGGCTCCGGACCCTTTGAACGGCGGAGGCATGGATAACACTGCAATCGAACTGGAATGGCTGATTGCCGAAGACGAAGGCATGAAGCGCATCGTGAAAAGTGGCAAGGCAGTAGCCGCCCCGGCGCTTGCCCATTCGGTCCACGTTGCTGTCAGCGGCCTCGCTTCCCAACGCCCCTTTTGGTATCAGTTCAAGGCGGGAAAAGAGGTCAGCCCCGTTGGCCGCGCAATGACCGCGCCCAGACACGGAGCCGCCCAGCCACAACTGAAATTTGCGGTCGCCTCCTGCCAGAATTGGGAAGCCGGACTGTGGACCGCCTACGATCACATGCTGGCGGACAATCCCGACCTGGTGGTGCACCTGGGCGATTACATTTACGAAGGCGCGGCGAAGGATACCGGGGTAAGGAAACACAACAGCGCCGAGATTGTCACGCTTTCGGATTACCGCAACCGCCACGCGTTATACAAAAGCGATCCGGCGATCCAGAAGATGCACGCTCATTGCCCGTGGATTGTCACCTGGGACGATCACGAAGTGGATAATAACTACGCGGGCGACGTGCCGGAAGACCAGCAGTCGCGCCAGGAATTTTTAGAGCGCCGGGCCAGCGCCTACCAAGCCTACTATGAACACATGCCGCTGCGGCTTTCCTCATTGCCGCAAGGCACGAAAATGCAGATGTACCGGCGGGTTTCCTTTGGATCTCTCGCCGAATTCACAGTCCTCGACACGCGGCAGTACCGGACCGATCAGCCCTGCGGCGATGGGACGAAAGCCCCCTGCGAAGGAGTCTTCGATCCGAAGGCGACCATCCTCGGCGACACCCAGGAAGCATGGCTGAAGGACTCTTTAGATAAGTCCAGGGCGCGGTGGAACATCATCGCCAATCAGGTGCTGATGGCGCGCATCGATCTAAAGCCGGGTTCTGAGGAAGCACTTTCCATGGATCAATGGAGCGGATACGAGGTGTGCCGCAACCGGATGATGCAGTTCCTGCAGGAACGCAAACCGGCGAATCCCATTGTGATCACCGGTGACATCCATTCCAATTGGGTAAGCGACCTGAAAGTAAACTGGAAGGATGAGAAGGCCCCGGCGGTAGGGACAGAGTTCACCGGCACCTCCATCTCTTCAGGCGGCGACGGTACAAACGAGCGGCCAACCACGCAGGCGTGTTATCGGGAGAATCCGCACTTGAAGATGTTCAACGGACAGCGCGGGTATGTGATGATCACCCTGAACGCCGCGCAATGCCGTGCCGATTACCGTGTGGTGCCGTTTGTAACGAAGCCCGGCGCTCCCATCGGCACGCATTCCAGTTGGGTAGTGGAGAACAACCGGCGCGGCGTACAGAAAGTTTAGAGCGAAGCTGCGGATTTAGGAACCCAACCCGGACACCAAATCTCAATGCCCGTTGCACCAGTCCGGCCCGGCCCGTATTCGCCGTGCCAGTGACTTTTAAGCCGCCGCTCAACACGTTACCGGACCGTTTCACCGGATCTATCGGGCAAACAAACCCAATCGTCGTGGATGCCAGTTATCGAAGCGACAAGCCCTCAGCTTCGATAACTGGCGTTGATCTTAATGTAGCCTTCCGTAAAGTCGCAGGTCCAGAAGCGGGTTTCGCCCTTGCCGCCGCCCTTAATTTCAAAGCGAATCATGCATTCCCTTTCGTCGAGCTTCTGTTTTAGGTCGGCTTCGGAAAATTCTGCCGCCAGACCGCCGGTGCAAACCGGAACTCCGTTCAGCGAGATGTCGACCTTCATCGGATCGAACTCCACACCAGCGTTCCCCGCCGCCGATAAAATGCGGCCCCAGTTCGGGTCCGATCCGGCGATGGCGGTTTTCACAAGCGGTGAATTGGCGATGCTGCGCGCAATCCTCGTAGCGGACTCTTCGTCCACCGCTCCGAGTACGCGAATGGTGATCAGCTTGGTGGCGCCTTCGCCGTCACGGGCGATCTGCTCAGCCAGATCTTCCATCACCAGGTACAACGATTCTTCCAGCGTCCGCCGTTCCCGCTCCGACGGTTTGATCCCCGATGCGCCGTTCGCAAGCAGCATGACGATATCGTTGGTGGATGTATCGCCGTCCACCGAAAGACGATTGAAGCTGCGCTCGGAGGCGCGAACCAGCATCTCCCGCAGATGAATGGGAGAGATGGCAGCATCGGTCATGACGAAACCGAGCGTAGTTGCCATGTTCGGCTGGATCATGCCGGAACCCTTGGTCATACCGGCAATCTGCACTTCCCCGCCCTTCAGCGGGACTTCCGCAAAGGCCACTTTCGGTACCAGATCGGTCGTCATAATAGCATGCGAAACGTCCGGAAAACGGCTCTCCGTCAAGTCTTCCATCAGCCGCGGCAAAGCATTCACGATCAGACTCGGATCGAGCTCCACTCCGATCACTCCGGTGGATGCCGGAATCACTTGCGCCACCGGGACTTTCAGAAGTTTGGCGACGGCTTTGCAGCAAGCAATAGCCACCTCATCTCCCGTGCGAGTGGCGCAATTGGCGTTGCCTGCGTTTGCAAGAATCGCGCTAACACGCCCCCTGGACGCGCGCAGATGCTGGCGCGCGATCTTCACCGGAGCCGCCTGAACGCGGTTTGTCGTCATTACTGCGGCAGCCGAAGCCGGCGTATCGGAAACAATCAGAGCAAGGTCTTCCTTGTTGACCTTTCGAATGCCCGCATAGGTGGCTGCGTAGCGGTAGCCCAGCGGCAATTTCAATTCGTTATCTCTCCTAACATCTCACTGTCCATCAGGTGCTGACCGTTACAGAAGGCCCCCGCGGGAATTATCTTTCTCCCTTCGAGTTGTACTTCCAAAAGCTCTAAAGCGGAATTGTTGCCGCAAGAGACAAGGACTTTCCGGTTCCGCACCTGAACCGAACCAGGAATTCCCATTTCTATATCAATAGCAGGTTTCACGTTCCAGAAGTGCAAAAGTTGGCCTCTGAACGTGGTATAAGTGCCCGGCCACGGTAACAGGCCGCGAAAACGATTGTATATCCGCGCGGCAGGTAAATGCCAGTCCACCAGACCATCTTCTTTTTTCAAGATACGGGCGCTCGTGGCCTCTGCGTCATTTTGCTTCTCCGCTACAAGAGTTCCTTCATCTATTTTTTTCAAAGTTTCCAGCAACAGATTGGCGCCGGTTACCGCCAGCCGCTCGCCCAACTCAATCGCGGTTTCCTCCGGACCGATCTCCGTTTCCGCCTTCAACAGCATGTCTCCGGTGTCAAGCCCGGCATCAATTCGCATGGTGGTCACGCCAGTGCGGGTTTCCCCGTTGGCAACCGCCCATTGCAGCGGCGCTGCCCCGCGATACTTTGGCAGCAACGACCCATGCACGTTGATGATCCCGTGACGCGGCAGATCGATGATCGTCTGCGGGATGATTTGCCCATAGCCCACCACCACCATCACATCTGCGTGGAATTGAGCCAACAAGGCAACGGACTCCGGCCGTCGCACCCGCTCGGGTTGGTGAATGGCGAGCCCCAGACGCAAAGCCGCTTCCTTCACAGGGGACAACGCAGTCTGCTGCCCGCGTCCTTTCGGCCGGTCGGGTTGAGTGAGGACCGCGCGGACGTCGTGTCCCGCTTCAACAAGCTTTTCAAGCGATGGCACCGCAAAACGTGGCGTGCCCAGGAAGACAAGGCGCAAGGTGGATTTCTAACCCCACTCGCCGGCTTTGATCAGCTTCTTAATCTTGCGCTTGATCAAATCACGCTTCAATACGCTGACGTGGCTGATGTAAAGAATGCCGTTCAGATGATCCGTTTCATGTTGGAATGCACGAGCCAACAAATCTTCGCCGGTCATCTCGAAAACTTCGCCCTTCAGATTCTGCGCCCGGACCGTGGCCCGCTTGGCCCGAGTGACCTGTTCCCGAAACCCGGGAAGGCTCAGGCAGCCCTCCTCACCGGTCTGCGTCCCTTCACGTTTGATGATCTCCGGATTAATGAGAACAATCTTCTCCTCCGGGTTTTGACCGTTTGACGTGTCGATGACGGTGATGCGCTTCGATACCCCGATCTGCGGAGCCGCCAGTCCAACGCCCTTGGCTGCGTACATCGATTGGAACATTTCCTCCACCAAGGTGTGCAGCTCCGGCGCGGAGAAACCAGTCACGGTCTGCGCTTTAGTCTCCAATACGGGATTACCGTACTTCACAATCGGATGTATCATCAGAAATTCTTTACCTGTTGGGAATAGCCGTCAAAATTCCGCCGGGTCTCATCCATCGAGTCGCCGCCAAATTTTTCCAGAAATGCCTGCGTCAGCACAATCGCCACCATCGCTTCGCCGATGACTCCCGCAGCCGGGACCACCGCGACATCGCTACGTTCATAGGCCGCCAGCGCGGGCTCCCTGGTGAGCAACTCCACCGACTCAAGCGGCTTCCGCAGCGTCGAAATCGGCTTCAGAAACCCGCGAACGAGAAGATCCTGCCCGTTGGTCATGCCGCCTTCCAAGCCCCCGGCGCGATTGGCGCCGCGATGAAAACTCCGCTCTTCCCGGTCGTAATGAATGGTGTCCTGCACCTGCGACCCGAACGCGGCCGAGCCTTCTTCGGCAAATCCAATTTCGACGCCCTTAACGGCCTGCATGGAGACGATGGCCTGCGCCAGG
>JANYCV010000419.1 GCA_025360145.1 Acidobacteriaceae bacterium | reverse complement strand
ATGATTGCTGCCGTTCATGGCATTCCGATGCCCGATCCGTTCTATCTGAATCCGGGCAACTGGCCTTCAAGTGCACCTCTATGAAATTTATACTCAGTACGCTTCTTGTTATCTCGTCTGCGTTTGCAGCGGAAACCGTCCAACGAGTGGAAGGGTTCGCGTCGGTGGTCTACTCGCCCTCCGCCAATAGCCGGCCTGGAACCAAGCCTGCGGATTTCCGCGGCCCTGCTCGCGGGTACATGACCAGGCCATGGTGGACAACGGGATCCCCGCAAAAACTGCAATGGAAGACAGCGGTAGTGCCGGAGAAAAAGGCCACCGAGTTTTCGTTCGTGGGGGCAAGCGCGGTGGTTCCCGCGGAATTCTCTCGCGGACCCATGGCTCGCTTGTCTGTGAATGGGAAATCGTCCGTTACCTTTGAAATAGGCCAAACGCGCGACCGTGTGTGGAAGGAGAATGGCCTGGAACTTCGCTACGAATCGCGGCGCTCGGAGTGGCCGTTCGGCGCGGCGCAACGGCAGTTTTTCCTGAATGGAGACAGCGGCATATACCGCCTGACTGTGCCCGCCGCGTTGATCACGGCCGGCCAACCTGCAACCCTCGAAGTGGATTTGCTTCCGTTTCCTGCATGGCGCGGCGGCTGGTTCACGGTGAAGGAGCGCACCGATACCCTCATCGAAAACGAGCAGTCTCTCGTTGAGCAGGTGAAGCAATTGCAACGCGACGTCACCCGGTTAGGGGAGCTGACACATGTGCTGGCGGCAAATCAATACAACCAACTGCTGGAGCCGCGCGAGATGCAACACAGCGTAATTTATACGGACGGATGGAAGCATCTGCATCCGGCGGATTTGATCCGCCTGCAAAACGGCGAACTGCTGGTCACCGCGCGCGAGGCCACTGAGCATATCGCGAGTGATGGCGACATCATCATGCTGCGCTCCAAGGACGAAGGGAAGACGTGGGGCGAGAAGCAAGTGATCGCCAATATCAAAAACCTGGATGAACGGGAAGCGTGCGGAATCCAGTTAAAGGACGGCACTATCGTAGTGGCCGTATACTACAACAACCTCTATCGCGAGGACGGCGAGTACGAGTGGAGCTGGGCAACGAAGGTGAACTTCAACGACGGAAAGCGTCACCTGGGCACCTACATAATCACTTCCAAAGACAGCGGCAGAACATGGTCGCAGCCAAACTTCATAGAGACCAAGGGCATGCCGTTCACCGATATGGAGGGTCCGGCCGATGCACCCATCGAGATGCCGGATGGCAGCATTCTGATGCCGGTGATGGGCTATAACGTTCGCGGCGACATCACTAACCAGGCCGCAGTTTTATTGCGATCCGCCGATCAGGGGAAGACCTGGAAATACTTCTCCACCATGGCTGAAGATCCCGGCGGCAAGCTGGGCACGTTTCAGGAGCCGGCCATCGTTCGCACGCGGACAGGGAGAATTGTTGCGGCCATCCGGAATCGCGGCCCGGCCGAAGCCATCTGGACGACTTACTCCGACGACGATGGGAGAACGTGGAAGCCCGCGAAGGCGTCGCCGATGATCGGCCACCCCGCGGATTTGTTGCAGCTTGCCGATGGACGTCTGCTATGCACGTATGGCCTGCGTTCGGGAATTCACTCCGACCCCGGCGGCATCCGCGCCACATTCAGCGAAGACAACGGCGAAACGTGGCAGATTGAGAAAGAGGTCCGCATCCGCAAGGATTTTTTAAATATGGATATCGGCTATCCGGAATCGATGCAGATGCCGGACGGCCGCATCTTGACGGTGTACTACTTCAATATGTTTGGACGCTACTTTCTGGGCCAGACCGTCTGGAAGCCGTGATGAGATACCACCAGTGCATTCTGATCAGTTGCGAGATCCCCTGGGACGACAAAGAACATTTGATCGAGCATTTGTTCCGTCAGGAAATTCGCCATACTCTTTCTCTTGGCTTCAATAATCTTTACATCATGGGAACGGCTGGCGAGGGATATGCCGTTGACACAGGCACCTTTGAACGCGCCGTGAAGATTTTCTACGAAGAGACTCGCGGGGAAGGCGTTTTCCCGCAGGTGGGCGTGATCGGTCTGTCTACCGCCGCGGTACGCGAACGAATTACTTTCGCCTACAACATGGGCTTCCGCATGTTTCAGATTTCCCTGCCCTGCTGGGGCGCGGTGAATGACCGGGAAATGCTGCGGTTCTTTCAGGATGTGTGCGGAGCATTTCCCCACGCGAACTTTCTGCACTACAATTTGATGCGCGCCAAACGGCTGTTGACTGCGCAGGAATACCGGCGGATCGCCGACGTTGTTCCGAATCTGGTGGCGACGAAGAACACCGGAACAACCGTTAGCTCCACGGCGGAGCTTCTGCGTTTAGCGCCGGAGCTCCAGCACTTCCTTGGCGAAGCCATGTTTCCCACCGGTTGTTTGCACGGCACATGTTCCCTGCTGAGTTCGTTCGGCCCGATGATTCCATCCCGCACGAAGCAGTTCTTCGAGTACGGGACATCCGGTCAGATTGAGAAACTGTTCCGGTTTCAGAAGGATTACCTCACGGTGGTGGAAGACGTGATTGCCCCCATGCGCAGGCAGGCGCTGATGGACGGCGCCTACGACAAAGTATTGGTACGGCTGGGCGGCGTGGAGATGCCGTTGCGCTTGCTCTCGCCTTACGACACATTCTCCGAAGAAGTCTATGAAGAGTGCCGGCAGATCCTTCACTCGAAGTATTCGGACTGGCTAAAATGAAGATCACCGATGTTCGCTGCATTCTGCTGACTGGTCCGTGTACCAATGACCGCTACTTGAAGGAAGCCCGTGGACGGCGTAGCGCGGCCTTCATTGAAGTACACACCGATACCGAACACGTGGGCATCGGGGAAACTTACGCCGGGTATTTCTGCCCTGAGGCGGTCCCGGCCATCGTTGATTTTTTCCGCCCGATCCTGCTGGACCAGACTCCGGACGATGTGAATGAACTTTGGGAACGCATGTATCGCTGCGGCAAATTCTGGTGTCGTGTCGGACTTGGCACTTCGGTACTGAACGGAATCGATGCGGCACTTTGGGATCTGAAAGGCAAGATGCTGGGGCTTCCGGTTTACCAGTTGTTGGGCGGCTTGCAACATGAAAAGTTGCTCGGATACGCCACCGGCGGCCCCAGCAATTATCCAAAAGACCGGCTCGCCCGGAAGATCGACTACTATCGGTCGCTGGGCTTTCATGGCATGAAATTCGGCGCGGGTGCTTACTCGCCGGAGACCGGTTGGATTCTGGCATCGGATGCCGCCGAGGCCGCTGACTTCGAAGCGGACAAGATGGAGTTTGTGCGTGCGCATGCAGGCGCGGATCTGAAAGTGATGCTGGATGCCCACATGGATAACCGGCCCGCGGGCGGCTGGGATTTGAACGCGGCGATCGCGGTGGCAAAAACGCTGGAGCCGTACGATCTGTTTTTCCTTGAAGAAGCTCTTCCGTACACCGATCCGTGGGGATACCAGGAATTGGCCAAGGCTACCACGGTCCCAATCGCGGGCGGAGAGTGCCTTACGGCGGCGTACGAGTGGCGCGTCTTTGCCGAGCGCGATTGCTTCGACATAGGACAGCCCGATGCGTCGTTCACCGGTGGCCTGGGCGAATTCATGAAGGTGGCAGCGATGTTCGAGGCGCGGGGACGAGGCATTGCCACTCATGCTTGGGGCGCGGGCGGGTCACTGATGCAAAACATCCATTGCGGATTCGCGGCGCCGAACACACGGATTCTGGAGATTGCTCCGGACTACGCAGGCTTACACTCCGAAGTGATTGGAGATTCGTTTGTGATGAAAAACGGCTTCGTCTTGCCTCCGCAAAAGCCCGGCCTCGGCATCGTACTCACCAACGAGACGAAGAATCGCTATCCGTTCATCGAAGGAAGCGGCGAGTTTAACAGCGTTCCCGGTAAGATACTTCGAGGATGATGAAATGCGTCGAATTTTAATCGATATGCAGGTAGATGAACCGCGGCTTGCGCAGTTGAAGTCGCTGCCGGGAATGATGGTCGATTTGGTGACGCCCGAAGACCTGGCGCACGAATTGCCGCCGGAACTGGTGGAGGAAGCCGAGTATTTCTTTGGCACGCTCCCGCCCACCAACTTTAGCCTGATGCGGAAGCTGCGGTGGATGCAGGTAGCGTCAGCGGGCTACTCGCAACTGTTCGGACTGGGATTTGTAGAACGCGGGATTCGAGCGACCAATGCGCGAGGCTGTTTCGACATCCCGATAGCCGAATGGAATGCCGCCATGATGGTGAACCTGGCGCGCGATATGCGGCAGATGATGCGGAATCAAGACGCCGGAATCTGGGATCGGGGCGCGAGGTTTCAAAGGGAGATCCGCGGACTCACGGTTGGACTTTGGGGCTACGGTGGAATTGGGCGTGAGACAGCTCGAGTGTCGAAGGCCATGGGAATGCAGGTGCATGTTCTTTCGCGTAATGGCGTTGAACCGGTAAAGGATGTGTATTGCGTACCGGGCACGGGGGATGCGGCCGGCTTGCTTCCTGACCGGGTGTTTCTAAAAGGGCAGGAGCTGGAGTTTTTGAGCGGGCTTGATTTTCTGATTTTGGCAATGCCGTTAACGCCCACGACGGAGGGCATTGTGGGAGAGCGCGAACTACGGGCACTTCGCCCGTCGGCGTATGTTTTGAATCCGTCGCGCGGGCCGTTAATCCGGCAGGAAGCACTGCTTGCGGCGTTGCGCGGCGGCTGGATCGCGGGAGCGGCAATCGATACGCACTATCAATATCCGCTTCCACCGGAGCATCCGCTGTGGCAGTTTCCAAACGTGATTCTGACGCCGCACATTTCGGGTTCCAGTCTGAGCCCGCACTTTCGCGAACGGACCTGGAGTATATTCCTGGAGAACGTGCGCCGGATCGAAGCAGGAGAGCCGCTGCTGAACGAACTCACGCAAGCGCAGTTGTCAGGCGGGTAGATCGCGCTCACTTTACGACGCCCGGTAGGTGGTGGCGATGTCCCAATCCGGCTCAGACTCGGCCAGCGCCAAGGCGATGCCGGCAGCGGTGGACTTGATCTCGCGGACGAGAAGGTCAAAGCTAGATGCGTTCACTTCAGCGGATGGACCGGCAATGCTCACGGCCGCGATCGCGCGGTGTGCGGGATTCAGAACCGGAACGCCAATGCAGCGCAATCCCAGTTCGTCTTCTTCATCGTCCAGCGCGTATCCCCGTTTCGCCACCTTCGCCAGATCCTGGCGCAGCTTCTTCGGCGTGGAAATGGTGTTCTCGTTGTGGCGGGGTAAGCCATGCTCGCGAATAATGTGCTCCAGCTCCGGTTCGTCAAGATACGCGATCAGTGCCTTTCCAAGCCCGGTACAATGAACGTCCATCCGTTTCCCGATCCAGGTGGCCATCCGCACTCCCTGGGGCGGATCGCATTTCGCAATGAGTACGGCTTCGTTGTCCTTCAGAATCGCCATGTGCACCGTCATCTGCGTCCGGCGCATCAGGTGATGAAGATACGGAGTTGCCTGCTGGCGAAGGCTCAGGCCGCTGATCGCCATGTTCGATAACTGCACCATCTTCATCCCGAACAGATACCGGCTGGTTCGTTCATTCCGTTGCAGGTATCCGCGACGCTCCAGCGTGACCAGCAGGTAGTGCACGGAACTGCGGGGAAGCTTCAATTGCTCCACCATTTCCGGCAGAGTAAGACCGGCGCGCGAACGAGCCAGTATTTCCAGAATTGACAGCGCGCGGTCGAGCGCCGGCACCGTCTGAGTTTTGATCGCGGTCATCGGACTTCTCCTTCCTTCATCCTGTCGTCACTCGCGGCAGCACTGCTCCTCCGTCTACGCGCAGGCAACTGCCGGTTACATACGCGGACTCCCCGGATACCAGGAAACGGACCGCTGCGGCGATCTCTTCCGGACGGCCGAGTCTGCCGAGCGGCAGCTTGCGTCCCTCTTCGCGGATCTGCTCTTCAGTGTAGAAAGCACGCTCGCCTGGAGTGTCCGTCCACCCCGGCTCGACGATATTGACACGGACGCCGTGCGGCGCAAGCTCCGCGGCCCAAGTGAGCGCCATATGATTTACAGCGGCCTTCGCTCCGTTGTAGGCGGTACTGTTTGGAAACGCTCTGGCCGCGTGGACCGAACTGATCATCACGATTGAGCCTGCCCGTTGCCTGACCATTTGGCGCGCCGCCAACTGACTGCAATGAAACACGCCCCAAAGCGACACGTTCCAGACCTTCTGCACGTCAGCCACTTCCAGATCGATCAGCGGTTTCCGAATATTTGCCGCGGCGTTGTTGACCAAAATGTCCAGTTTCCCAAAGTCCGCAAGCACCGTCTCGAAAAGTTGCTCCACGCCGGCGCGGTCCCCGACATCGGTTTGAACGAACAGGCCACGCTGCCCGGTTTCCTCGATTGCCGCTAACGTTGCGGCTGCTTCTTCCCGGTCGCAAATATCGCAGAAGGCGACATGAGCGCCACTTCGCGCTAGTTCGATCGCGACGGCCTGCCCGATGCCCCGAGCCCCGCCCGTAACCAGCGCGCATTTGCCTGCGAGAGACATGGTGATTGAAGTGGTCCCTAGAGAAAGCAAACGCACTCCTCCGCGGTCCGGGTGGATTCACCGGAAAGATACTCCACATAACACTGGTGCAGCGCCTCCGGTAGTTGCGGCGTAAGATCCTGAATCGAGACCTTAAAGGCCGATGCTGAGAGCCGCTCGAACGACAAAGTCTCCAGCGGTAGCCGGATCTGCCGTACCTTCTTGCGGTCTTCCCCTGTGAGGTTGACGACGGAGAAGCCGCAGTTCCGCGAATGCGACACCAGCCGTTCTTGCGCTAGAACAAGCAGTGCCTCGCGGACCGCTTCACTCACGTGGTGGCGGATGGAAACGGGTTTCATGGCGCGTTCATCGTCGTGATCAATCATGTTATGGGAAGAAGTCTGTTCGCGTCAACTAAAGGCTGTTGACTGTGCTATCGCACCTTCCCGCGCCCGGCCACCTGCCACGCGCCTTCCACGATACTGTCACGATGGTAATGCAACTGGTCGTGCAGATTCACACACGCACACACATGATTTGGAACGATGGTGAGCCGGTCGCCCACTTTCGGTGAATATCCGGAGTCTCCCAGTTCGAGAGTTCCGTGTTCTTCCGACATCGTGGCGAACTCCACTTCGGGATGCTCGACAACTAAGCCGAACCCATTCTTTGTGCCGGAGATCCAGCGGTCGCTGGAGAATGTCTTCGAGCCGCCGTCCACCACGGCGCGCCCGCTCACCGCGGTACTCACCACAGTGACTAATACCCGCAGAGCACAGTCCGCCAGCGTGCAGGCGCCGACGCCCATGGTATTCCGATCGTTGAAAACGTAAGTGCCCGGCCGGATTTCGGTAAGCTGGCTGGCCAGGTGGCTGCTGCGGGCGGCCGGTGTGCTGCCAGCGCTGACAATCTCACATTCAAAACCGCTGCGGCGCAGCCGGTCGAGGATGGCTTGGAATTTCGCGGAGAGCTCAGCCACCGCGCTACCCTGATGCGCAGGTTCATCCCAGATGTGCCCCGGATAAGTAGTGATGCCGGAGAACGTCACATTCGGCAGCTTTGCTATCTGCTGCGCGAGAGCCTCCACGTTATCAGGAGAAGCCACGCCGCAACGCCGCATGCCGGAATCGAACTCGACCAGAATACGAATGCTGGAACCGGCGCGGGAAGCCGCGCGCGATATCGCTTCCGCGGTCACCGGGGAATCCACTGCCAGAATGATCTTCCGTTCCCGCGCCAGGACGGCAAGCCGATCGAGCTTGCTATCGCCGAAGACCGGATAATGCACCAGGATGTCATCGAGGCCCGCGCCGGACATCACCTCCGCTTCACCGGGCTTTGCCACGGTGATACCGCGGCTGCCTGCGTCCACCTGCATGCGGGCGATGGCGGGAATCTTGTGTGTCTTCGTATGCGGGCGCAGTCCGAATCCATGGCTTTGGCAATACTCCGCCATTGACCGGATGTTAGACTCCATCACTGCCAGGTCAACGACGATCGCGGGTGTTTCCAGTTCTTGAATATGCATCGGTTTAGTTTGGAGGGGTAACATGAATGGCTCCCCGGAACACTAGCTTATCGCCATCCGGAGCCAGTTCAGGAGTTTCACAGGTGGCGATGCCGGTAATTTTGTGGATCGCCCGCGGTAAGGACATTCGACTGCGGTGCCTGACGATTTCTGCCAGCGGGCTGGGCCGTGGATGGGGACGGCCCTTGCCGGAAAACTCGCCGCTCATTACGGTACACAAAGGATGCTGCTTGCTTTGGTTGAGCGACGGGATATTCATTACTTCCTTCTCTGCTATTTGCAAGTCCAACGCCGGATCGATTCCGGTCATTTTGCGCTGGTTGGCCCGGCCGGCGAAGCGCTTGCCCACCAGATGCCGATTGTGCTCAGAGCCGATGAACATATCCGACCACTGCCCGCCATCCGATCCGTCGTCGCGAGTGCCATTGCCTGTCGGTCTTCCGGATAGTTGGGCAATTGCAGAATACGGGGAATGCTGCCGGACGGAACTTACAACGGGCACCTTGTCCCGACGGCCGCGGAGATTGCGACGATTGAAAAGTTGATGTACGAACATTTTGAGAGCATGGGGGCCAGTTTGGAGCAGGTGCTGGCCGCGCGCGGCATTAAGGGCTAAGTGGCGCGCCATGGCTCCGCGTTCTGCCTTTATTTTGCGGTCGACTGGCACGGTCTGGCTGTGCATCACACGCCGTGATGCCGCGTGTATATGGTTGTCTTGTGGACGTAGCTGTGTGCCATTTTGTAGGCGAGGGAAGTTAAACATATTGACTTCACTTTGGACTGTATTGATTAATAGTTCGATACTGTTTGACTTGGTTGCGGCAGCGGAGGCAGGGGCCTCCGCGCGGGCGAGGGCGCCCGCCCCACCG
>JANYCV010000410.1 GCA_025360145.1 Acidobacteriaceae bacterium | reverse complement strand
GAACAATTACAGAGCAGGGCGGAAGGAAGATCAACATGATCAAATTAGAGTTAAACGGACTTAGCCCTGCGATGTTGCCTGGCCCGGAACGGAGCGCAAGCGGAGAGCGAAACGTGCTGCTCTTTCCCCGGTTGGAACGAGTGGCCCCGGACGTTTCCCTGCCACGCGTCCAGATCAAGTGGACGGAGCGCGAACTTGAGAGTCTTGCTGATCTCGTATCTGCTGGGGAAGCGAACCACCCCACTGAGGCCCTTATTCGGGCTATGCGGGATTGAATGGCTATTGTCATTCGGCGCCTCGAAGAGCACGACGGCGTGGAGGGGTTCGAATGCGGGGACGAGCCGCTTGACAACTACCTGAAGCGCCACGCCTGGACCAATCAGGAGAAGAGTTTGATCGGCGTCAGCTATGTGGCGGTTGATGAGAGCGCACCATTTGCGGTGCTCGGCTACTTTACCCTCGCGATGGCAAGTGTGCCCCGCCACGCAATCCCGCAAAAGCATGTCCGTGGGCTGCCTCCGTACGATTTGCCGCTGATTTTGCTAGCGCGGTTGGCCGTGGATCGGCGATTCGCGCGCCGAGGCATTGGATATGCACTGATTTCAGAGGCGTTCCGCATCAGTCTTCGGGTCGCAAACGAGATTGGCTGCCGCTGCATAATCACAGACGCCTATCCAGTTCGGCTCAGTTGGTATGAGCGAGACGGATTTGTCCCCCTTGAGGGCAGCCTGGCCGCTGGCCCGCGGAGGATGTTTCTCGATCTCCGAACCGTCCGCGCGGCCCTCCAGCGGTGAGAGCCTGGTATTGGGGAGTAAAGTCGTAATGCCCGTCCCAGACAACCTCAAACGGGGCCTGGCGTTGGAGAGTCCCCGTTCTCACTTCGATGCGGCGAGTTCACCCGAAGCAGTTTTGCGGTCACTTCGGCGACTAACTGATCCAAGCGCTGCGGCGGTCGGCCATTTCGAAGCTGCAATCGCCGGCACGGCACATGTCCTCGGACCGTGCAACTTCGCCAACTATTGGCCCGCTAGCCAATCAGCGGCTCGCCATCCCGATGCACCGGACTCGATGCACTAGCTTCTTTCTTCTTGTACCACTCCACCTTCGATCCAATTTCGCCTTTCTTCGTCCGCTCCAGCAGCGTCGAGATCTCCTGCTTCGACATCGGCGTAAAAGTCTTGCAAGCCATCACATTCTCTTCGAGCTGCTGCACGGACTCCACGCCGGAGACCACCGTGTCCACGTCCTGGCTCCACGCAAACCGCAGGCACTCGGGAATGCTCGCGATCCCCTTCTGGCGAATCGGCCCCATCGCGTTCGTCTTCATCGCCAGCAGCCCCAGGTCTTTCTTGCGGATGTTCGGCAGCACCGTGCCGATGAAGCTCAGGTAGTGCGGGTCGATCAGATTCACCGGATGTTGCACCGTCTCCCATCCGTCGTAGCCATCCAGCAGCCGCTGATGGACGCTCGGATCGGCGTGTCCACTGAAGCCGATGTGACGCGCCTTGCCGTCCTTCTTCGCTTTCACGAAAGCTTCCAGCGATCCGCCGGGCCCGAAGATCTTGTCCACCTCCGTATGCGTGGTCACTTCATGGCAAACCCACAGATCCAGGTAGTCCGTTTTCATCCGCGTGAGCGTTTCTTCCAGTTGCCCCATCGCGCCATCGCGCGTGCGCAAATGCGCTTTCGACATCAGCAGCACCTTCTGCCGCCTACCCCCTTGCAGCGCCACGCCGTAGGTCTTATCGCTTTCGCCGTCGTGATATTTATGAGCGCTGTCGAACATGGTGACGCCCAGGTCCATCGCACGATGAATGATTTTGACGCCGTTCTCCTCACCGCCGATGCGCATGTGATATCCGCCCAGGGTGAATCGCGAAATCTTGAGCCCGCTCTTGCCAAGGGTGGTCATCGGCATCGGCGCGTCAGCCAGCGAACTTAAGGAAGTGCCAATGGCCGTTGCGGATACTTGCAGAAATGTTCGTCGTCTCATGTGAGAATCGCCTCCGTGTTGTAGTCGTATATCGCTTGCCTCAATCTATCATCACGGAACGGTTCGTTGCCAGCCCACCCGAGCGCGCCAAGGAAATCGAAGTGGGTCACGGTCCAGAACGTCGACGGACGCGTCCCAAGCAAGTCGCCGGACTGACGCAGGAATTCCAGGAAGCCGAGGTAGTATTGTTGTCGCAGATCCAGCGCGCCGGGAAGGTTCAGCAGCGTCGCCGGATCGGAATGGTACGGCCGCAATGTGTCCGCCGAGCCGAGCCCGAATTCGCCGATCGCGAATGCGGGTCCGGCGGGCAGCTTTCCGGCCAACTCCACCGCGCGCTTGCGAAACTCCGCGGCGAATTGGCTTGCGCCCGGCCCGCGAACCGTCGGGTAGAAGCTGAAAGCCACGTAGTCGAGTTGCGCCAGGTACAGGCTCAGCTCGCGGACCATCGCCCGATACTCGCTTCGCCCGGCCGTCGGAAGTCCGCGGCGCAGGCGGACCGCACTGAGCGCATCCCGGACGGCGCTGTTCGGTTCCAGTGAGTCGTGGTTGATCTTGTGCCCCATCGCAACCGCACCTTTGACGATCAGTTTCGCCCAATCGGCGGAGAATTCCACCAGCGAGACATCCAGTTCGGACCCCAGTGTGAATTCGAGCCGGGTAGCCGGCTTCGCGGCGGCGCGAAGCATCGCCAGTAGCGGCTGAACGATCTCATCGGCGTACTGCCCCACGGGCGAAAAGTACATCCGCCGGCGCCACTCATAAGGCCCGCTGGTAAGAGTAGTTTCAAAATCGAGATGCGGTTCCATCCGGATATGAAAGCCCGACTCCGCCGCATACTGCACCGCCTCGGCAAGCTGTGCGAAGTCAGGCCCGCGCGCGACATCAATGCGCATCGGATGCCGGTCATAGACCAGGTAGGTGGGCGTAAACGTAACCCACCTAAAGCCGAGCGATTTCAAATCGTCAAGCCAAGCCCGGTGATTGGCGTAACCGCCGGTGTTCCAGGCGGGCAGGGAATACGAGAGAGGCGGTTTCATTTAATTTAAAGGAAGCATCCTTGTCGCTCAGATGACAGAACGGTAGGGCGGGCGCCCTCGATCAGGTCGAGTGACGGGGATTTCGCCCCGGCACCCTCCCACACCACCGGACGTGCGGTTTTCCGCATCCGGCGGTTGAACCAGCGGCGTTCTAAGTGGCCGCGAAATCGCTGGGAAACAGAAAGCCGAATCGCCGCAGA
>JANYCV010000116.1 GCA_025360145.1 Acidobacteriaceae bacterium | reverse complement strand
GATCGAACGGGTCGCGCGTGTGGCTGTAGGGTTGGGCGTGCGCAAACTGCGCCTCACCGGCGGGGAACCACTGGTGCGAAAAAATCTCGCTGCTCTGGTAGCGAGTTTGTGCGCCATTCCCGGCTTGGAAGACATCGCACTCACCACCAACGGCGTATTGTTGGCCCAGCAGGCGGAGGCGCTCTACGACGCGGGCCTGCGGCGGCTGAATGTCCACGTTGACACGTTGGATCGCGGGCGGTTCCAGCAGATTACGCGGCGCGACGATCTGGATAAAGTGCTGAACGGAATTGAAGTAGCGCAGAAGATTGGCTTCGGCCCCATCAAGATCAACGCGGTGGCGCTGAAGGGGCTGACCGAGGCTGACGTGGTTCCGCTGGTGCGTTACGGGCGCGAGAACAACATCGAAGTCCGATTCATCGAATTCATGCCGCTGGACGCACAGGGGCTTTGGGATAAGAGCAAAGTGCTGCTGGCGGACGAGATGATCGAGATGCTGTCGCGCGAGATCTCGCCGCTGATCGAGATTCCGGAGAACGATCCGCGCGCGCCCGCCACGGATTACCGGTTCGCGGACGGCATCGGGACGGTGGGCTTTGTGGCGTCCGTCAGCCGGCCGTTTTGCATGAACTGCAACCGCCTGCGGCTCACGGCCGATGGCAAGTTGCGCTACTGCCTGTTTGCGATTGACGAGACCGACGTGAAAGGGATCTTGCGCAACGGCGGATCCGACGAAGAAGTCGCTGCAACCATCCGCACCAACGTGAAAGCAAAGTGGAGCGGACATGAAATTAACAATACGGTGAAGTTTGTGCCGCCGCCCCGGCCGATGTACGCCATCGGCGGGTAGGGCCCTTGCCTGCGCGGGCGTCCTCGTCCCACTTGCAGCAACCGAGGCAGGGGACTCCGAGCGGGCGAGGCCACATCGGCGTTAAATTAGGCTGCAGTATCGCTCTCGCGGGATCAAAGTGCCTTTCTCACAGCGTAGTCACCGTTCCGGACCGCCTCAAGTCTCTGGTACTTCCCTTCGCCTGCGGAACGTGCCACACTCGACAGCTTGAAACGATCCAGGTAGGACAGTATCAATCGCGGCGAGGATCAGCGACAAATGATTTTTCAAGATTGGTAATTCGATAGAGGACAGTGCCACAATGGCGAGCCGTCGCCCCGTAAGGTTCTGCTCATCGACAAGTGTTTGATCGCCGGTCAGGAAGATTTCGATGCCATCTTCTTCGGCTGCCCGCAAAAGTTCGCCATTCTTCAGCCCAGTCCAACCCTTATAGGTGACTGTGAAAACCTCATGCTTACCCAGACTCTTCCTCAGCCGGTGATCGAGGTTTTCATCCAGTAACACTCTCACGGATTGTGTTGTTCCCGGCGTGCGTGAGCAAACTCGATCAGGCGCTTAATCTGGGCTGCGGAAAGTGCGGGGAATCCTTCCTGCAGGTCGTCGATGCTTTCGCCCATGTCGTAGCTATTCACGATGGCGTCGGGCAGGATGCGCGTGCCCCGCACAATGGGTCGGCCGGACACCTTGCCGGGTATTCGTTCGATCAGTTCGCATTCAGTCCAGTCGATTTCGGTTTCGGTTCTTGCCATACTATTCACCCTTCTCATCTTATCGACTTTGAAGCTGCCGCAGCAGCATCGCAGCCTGCTTCGGAAGGCCCACGACAAGAGCAAAGTGCTGCTGGCGGACGAGATGATTGAGATGCTGTCGCGCGAGATCTCGCCGCTGATCGAGATTCCGGACAACGATCCCCGTGCGCCCGCCACGGATTACCGGTTCGCGGACGGCATCGGGACGGTGGGCTTTGTGGCGTCCGTCAGCCGGCCGTTCTGCATCAACTGCAACCGGCTGCGGCTTACGGCCGATAGCAAGTTGCGTTACTGCCTGTTTGCGATTGACGAGACCGACGTGAAGGGGATCTTGCGCAACGGCGGATCCGACATGAAATTAACAATACCGTGAAGTTTGTGCCGCCGCCCCGGCCGATGTACGCCATCGGCGGGTAGGGCCCTTGCCGGCGCGGGCGAGGAGGGTATCCTTTGAAGACAACCGGGATTCAAAATCAGCGATCGATGAGCATATGGGTTATCTGGGAAAATCTATGTTAAGTTATGAGCTGCGATGAGACATTCTTCTGTCCTGATCACCGCTGCTTTTTGCCTATGCGCAAGCGGCCAAACCCCTCCGGTTGAAAAAGTTCTGGGGATTCCGCCTCGGGCGGCCGCCACCGATTATCAGGCCCATGCACAAGCCGGTGCGGTGACGATTGCCGCCGAGTTTACCGGTCATGCCGTGCCGATGCCGCAAGAGACCCTTTCGACCGAAGATTTTGTGGTGGTGGAAATTGCGTTTTTCGGATCACCGGAGACGCGGCTCAAGTTATCGCTAGATGACTTTTCGCTGCGTGTAAATAAAAAGAAGACGGCCTTATCGAATCAGCCCTTCGGACTGGTTTTCCATTCGCTAAAGAATCCTGATTTAGAGCCGCCCTCTACGGCCGCGAAGTCGAAGACCAACGTGGGGTCTGGCGGCCAGGGCGATTCGGCTCCCGCGCCGGTGTTCCATCTGCCACCGGAAGTGAGACACGCGATGCAACAGCATGTTCAAAAAGCGGCGCTGCCGGAAGGAGATCGCGTTCCTCCGCAAGCAGGACTGATTTTTTTCCAATACCGGGGCAAGACGGAGAACATCCAGTCGCTCGAATTGATTTACAACGGGCCGGCCGGGAAGGCCACCCTGTCCCTTCAGCCTTAATTCGGGTTCTACAATTTCGCGCATCGCTTCGACATAGCTCCGGTGTCTTTGTCGCAATCCTGGACAATTCTCGCCGCCCCTATCGAGATCACTAACCGTTATCTAGAGCGCGTCCCACGACGTTGTTCCTCAACAAAAACAGGGGTCCGGAACGCCATCATGCCTCCCCATCATTGCCCGGCTTGGCCAAATCGGCCAAACATAATTTTCCACAACATCCAAGAAGTACATGAGATTCGGACTCGGGAAAGCTCCCGCTCATCGCCATTCGGGACCGTCAGCACTTCTCCGGATAGCCGATATACAGCGAAGCGGACGACGCCGACGGGACGACTCACGCAAATAGCAGCCGACCCTTGGGTTCAGGAATCGAGCGTCTGAGTTCTTGAGTGGTTTCCAACCACTCCGCAATCACGGTCTCGACGTTGCCAAGTGCTTCCTGCCGGGTAACGCCATCGGCCGCGCAGCCCGCCAATTCCGGCACTTCGGCAATGAACGCTTTATCCTCGTTACTCCAATACAGAATGATTTCGTACTGAGTCATGCATCCCCATTCGCCAGTTTATTTTGAACCGGAACCTTGCGCACTTATTTCACTTGGTACGGTTTCGCGAACGAGTTCTTTGGCTGAAGATTTAGGATCTCGGCAACACCTGGAGGAGAACGGAATCGGCCACTTTCGATTATGCGCATGGACAATCCGACGCGTCTTCCAGTCTCCTTCGGGACGATGGACGATATGCACATAGGTTCAATAGTACGAGTTGCCGTTACGTTAAATCGGTGTGGTCAAAAGGCTTTTCCCGGCAATTATTGTGACCGGCGTTTACGGAGATTAGTATTCAAAAACCCAGGTCAAGCAACCCGGATATGCGGATAGGCCGCGATCTTGCTGTCCTCAGTCATAATGGAACACTGAAAGATTCGGGCCGTTGCAACCAGCAATTGGTCGGCTGGATCGCGATGGAAAGGTTGAGGCAATTGGGTGGATTCCACCACGATCCGCGGATGGAGGGGCAGAAGCGACACGCCCGGTTCAGCAAGGGCTTTCTCTATCCAAAGCGCGACTGTCCGATCCAGCTTCAGCCTTTCGTACTCCACGAGTTTTGCGACTTCCCAACACGAGATGATGCTGACGCCGAAGACGCGGTCAGGCCAAGTTCGAGAAGTTCGCGGTGCCTCGCTTGCAGCCGATCCGGCTGGGAAACCCACCAGACCCAAATGTGGGTGTCCGGCAGAATCACTGCAGGGCGTCCCAGTCCTCTCCGGCAACTGGCTCCAACGGCTCACGAAACTCGAGAACTGAATCTCGAAGGCTTCGGCTCCCGCCGGTCGTTGACCCTGCCGTTTTCGAAACCACCAGCACTTCAACCGGCTGGCCGGGCTCGAATGGAAGGCCCTCCAAAACGAGTTCGCCATGCTCACCGACTATAGTCTCTCTCCAGTGTGCCTGCACGCCCGTCAGTATAGAGGATCTCGAGATATGGTGAGTGCCCTCAATCGGCTCCGCGAAGCCAACCGCAAAAGAAGGCCACGCAAATCGCTGAAGCCGATATTCGCATCTGTGCAGCCTCGCAACACCTGAAGGAAAACGGAATCGGCCCCATTCGATTATGCGCATAGAAAATCAAGCCCTTCTTCCAGTCTCCTTCGGGACGATGTGCATACAGGCTCAACAGTACGAGCTGCCGGCTACACGACCAAGCACCTCCTCGCCCCGCGCCGATGATCAGACCAGACGATCGTATTCGGAGTGATTACCGATCCAGTACCAGACGATACGGTCTTTTTCATGACTGCCAGAGCGCGGTAGCCGAGACCGATGCGCACCGGATAGATGTCATCCTCGCCTTCCAGTTTTTTGAATTGTGATCCGGGGTGCGCCGGGTTGCTTTGGAAAAGGTCAGATACGCGCTTGGCGGCCCGTTGCGCATCAAGGGGCAGATCGGAAAACGAACGCCAGAAACGCCGCGTGGTCCGGGACCGAATCAACGCAAATCGCCGAACGGCAGCGACTCACCCTTCTCGTCTTCCTCAAGGGCTTTCCGTGCCATACGACGGATCACATCGCGTTTTTCGGCAAAGCGCTTCTTCCAGGCATCTTCGTCAGCCAGCGGCGCTGGAATCTGGGATGCGATCGCATCCTGCTCATCCTGAAGGACGGCGGCGATTTTTCCAACGCATTCTCCAGCAACTTCGACATACGTCAAAAGTATCAACCGGCCGCCTCAAGTCATTTCTTCGTGCGCACCGGCACAGGGCACTCCCAGAGACCGGATAAGGCGACTTCTCGTCCAAGTGGAACGATCGGTAATCCCTTCGCCGTCAGTGAGGTTGGCCCTTATGTCAGAATCAGTCCTTGTGCGGGATCTCGACTTCCGTATAGCTGCCGGGCGTCGCGGCGTTGGCGGCCGCGGCGATACGGTCAATATGAAGCCTGACGTCCGGCCATTGCTGGTTGCCTAATACCACAACGGCAATTGTTCGCCCGGAAAAGTTTTGCTGATAGCGCATATTCTTATCCGAGCTCAGAAGCAACTCGTAACCGGCTTTTTCCGCCTGCTGGAGCAAATCACCGTTCCTAAGTTCGTGCCAGCCGATCTGACGGGCAAAAGCTACCTCATGTGACCGGTAAGACTGCGGGCGATGGGATTGGGTGTGCCGTTGTCAAAAAGAATTTTCATCCGTACGCGGGGGCTTTTTCCAAGCTCTGGCTTGCGAAGTGCAGCACGGCTTTTACTTCCAGTTCGGTCACGTCGAATACTTCGGTGATCTCTTTCACGGACAGACCGGCTTCCAGGTTCTCGAAAATCGTTTGCACCAGCATGCGAGTGCCTTTCAGTACCCACGCGCCGCTCACCTTGCCGGGAATGCTTTCGACAGCGGGGCATTGAGACCAGTCAAGTTGTGCCGTGGCAGACCTCTCTTTTATGGTAGCTCCAACACGAAGCGGCGTGACCTGTCACTTTTGTCAGCCTGGCAGTGCCACTGAGGCCCTTCCCGCGTGATCCGCGTTCAGCCGGGCGGATTGCGGACGATCACGCCGTTTTTGGCGGGTATGCGTCGATCGGGTCGACGACGTCAGGCACGGCAGTAGACGATGACCAGGGGCTCGATCCTCGAAATCCAAGAAAAGGGCTACTGGGTGCTCAAACAACATTTTGCACGCCCCTCGCTCGATACTTGCGGAGACGGATCTTGGCCGATCCTTCTTGGTCATATCGAAACCCGCGCCAACTCGGACGCGAGTGATAAATGTCGAAGTTCTGACGGAAAATGCTGCCGTCCATAACCCAGACAAGATTGCCATGGAACGACTCGCGGGAGAGGCGCTCAGCGTCGGTGATATTAGAGTGCTGCACCTCGATGACGATTCCAGTAGGCGCTTTTGATGTCCGCGCGGTGGACTTCACCGTCAGGCACCGTGCGCGACAACTCGCGGCAGTCTTTGGGAAACAGGCTCTTCCACTCGCGATGCCAAGGAGTTTCGTTCTCCCGCCGAGGGCCGCAGTCCCGGCGACCGGCATGGGCCCGGTGGTGCATGCCTCGCGGCGTTGATTATTGATTAGGGCGTACTGCAATTCGGCCTTCCCAACGTTGTTGGTGCTCTGCCTGTAAGTACTTCCGCCGGAGGTGTGAGGCGCAAAAAACAACTCAAACAGAATACCGCCCTGCGCTTCCTTGTGTGCCGGTCCAAACGAGACTCACTGCCCATTCCGCGATTTGCCGGCGATACGGCCAAATGGATCTGGTGGGTAAACACGATGCTTATTGAGGGCTAAATCGGAAGATAGCCGATCCGATTCACCCACTCGCTGGCGTCGGTCGTTGCCCAGACCAGAATTAGATCATCTATCGCGGCGCCGATCTCAAGATCCTGAGAAACGATGACAACGCCGCGGCTTGGCCGGCCCTCAATGAATTTCGCGAAATGCCCGGGTATCGTCTTGCGATCATGCGACACAAGAATTCGAGCCGCCTCACATGCGTTGCGAAGGACCTCTGGGTCGGGCAGTCCGATCACATCGCCGTCCCAAGCGCTCCGGAAATCGATAGCTGGCTCCCGCCGGCGAAGGCCGACGACGATCTTGTTGTTGAAATCGGCGTCCGCTTGAAATCGCGGCCTCATGTTCCGGGCACTTGAGATCGATGCCGGGCCTCCACCAACCTCTGGTATAGGGCCGGGTGGTTCCGCTGCCACTGTTGACGGAGCGCCTCAAATTCGGTACGGCCCGCGCTGAGATACCGATCCACGGCTTGGCGATTGGCAGCATAGTAGGCGAGCGCGCCGAAGATCCGCTCCAGGCTCATGGCAGGAAACGACTCCGCAATTCCCTCAGGAGATTCACCACGCAAGAACGCATATACGATCGAGTCCAGAGATACCCTGGTATTGGCGATGTAGTAGCCGCCGTTGCGCTCCTCAACGTATTCTTTTGCCATAATTCTTCTCCAAGTATAGACGAATATTCTTTCCGCGGGCAGTAAGCCCCGCCGATGAAAACTTTTACGATCCCATCTATTTTCAGAAATCGACAGAACCAATTCAACAACTTACAGCCAATCGTCAATCCGCCCGCTAAACCTCCAAGCTATTCTCAACGCGGAGGTAGTATCTATGTCCTCACGTCAATCAACTGAGCAGGCGCGCCGCAACGGAGCGCTCGCCGCCTGGACGAAGTCCCCGGAAGGCATCAAAAGATCCTCTATGAACGCCCTGCGTCACGGCCTCAC
>JANYCV010000303.1 GCA_025360145.1 Acidobacteriaceae bacterium | reverse complement strand
TAGTTTCTGCGTGATCTGTTTGTCTGTAGCTGTCTTCAGCGCGACCAACCGGCCGCGCTCTTTTTGGGGCATTAGCATTTGTTCGTTGTCCAACTTCCCAGAGGGCCCCCTCGATCGGACATTTCTACTTGGCACAGCGATGGCAGCGGCCAAAAGGAACATAACTTTGGCGGAGGAAGAGGGATTCGAACCCCCGGACGAGTTTCCCCGTCAACGGTTTTCAAGACCGCCGGTATCAACCACTCACCCATTCCTCCACTTCCAACGTACCTGATTCCCAGCCCGCGCGCAAATCTATAGCGGCGCTGCGGCATACCACGCAAAAATTGCAGATTACAGCAAATCTTTCGTTCTGTTTCGAGAGGCCAACCTAGGGAACTCAAAATGTCTGACGCTTAAGTGCCTTATTTATATAGCGAAAGCAGACTTGCAATGCCGGGCTTCTGGAATGGCACCCGAAATGCCTAAATGGGGATAGCGGCATACTTCGGAAATTGACTCAAACACTGCCAAGGAGTTCCCATGACCGGCACAATTTTACTGATTCTATTAATTATTCTTTTACTCGGCGCTGTGCCAGCGTGGCCGCATAGCCGGAGTTGGGGCTACTTCCCCAGCGGAACTCTGGGCGCAGTTCTCGTAGTGGTAGCCGTTCTGCTCCTGATGGGACGCATATAACGACTGTCTGTAAGGCCAATTAGAAAAGAACAAGGATCGACTCACATGACAACTGAAGACTTCGGAAAAGCATACCAGAGGGGATACAATCTCACTGTCCGTTTCCTGGTGTCGAGAGGCCTGCCCTACGACACTGCGCAAGAGACCGCGCAGGCCGCCTGGGTCAAAGGCTGGGAGAGGATTGGCCAACTGCGGGATCAATCCATGGTATTGACGTGGATGAACAGTATCGCCTTGAATATCCACCGGAGTTACGTGCGAAGAGAACCTTTGTTCCAGGTATTGCCTGAACTATCCACGCCGCCGAAGGTGAATCTGGCAGCGATCGACGTCCGCAGAATTCTCAAAACTTGCAAACACAATGACCGAATCGTGCTCCAGCGCCATTATTTGGAAGGATTCAAGGTTCAGGAAATTGCCGAAGAGCAGGGCTGGACAGAGACGGCGGTCCGCATCCGGCTACTCCGCGCCCGGCGCACGGTTGGCAAACGCCTCGGGCGGAAGTTTCCCGAACCAGGCCAGTCGAGAAAAGCGCTCCTCACCGCGCAAACTGGAGAAGCAGTCCAAGGGATCGCGGCGTAACATTTCTTACATTCCCCATCTCATCAGAGCCTGGTATCCGATGGCAACTCGCCGCCGGATGCCAGGCTCTTTGCGTTTCTTGTCTGCTGGTGACAGGAATTCCTCCGGCTGGCTACAGGCTTGATTCAGCTAATTGCTCCGCCAGTGGCTCAGGTGGGGCGTCCATCTGGACGGCGCGGTACGCCTTGATCCCCCTGCCGGAAGCGAAGACACGGCCTACGCACGGGCGAAGGTGCCAGCCCCACGGGATGGTGCTAGTCCGTATACACCTGAGTCAAGTACATACCCAGCTTCCTTCGTTACATGTAAGATTTTCCACAATACGGGGCGTTTGCAGCGCACTTTGATTAGTCCTCCTTATTTTTCTTTAATTTATCGCCACATTCGGTGTGGCACGCGAAATGCTACTAATCTAAATGTGAAAACGAGTGGCCCGCTGGAGGGCACTCCCATCTTGAGGAGGATGAAATGCTTCACTACGCGTTAGTATTTTTCTTGATTGCCTTGGTCGCTGCCGTGTTTGGATTCGGCGGCATCGCTGTGGCCTCCGCGGGAATCGCAAAGATCCTGTTCTTCCTGTTCCTTGTTGTATTCCTGGTCACGCTGGTAATGGGCGTCGCCCGCCGGGCCTGACCAACCGGATTTAACTGATCGGAAAGAAAGCTGGATCGGCACCCCGCAACTGCCGTCTCCAGCTTTCTTTCTATATCGAAGGAGGCATTATGGCAGGAAAGAACACGGCAGTATTTGGAATTTATTCCGACCCATTGAATGCTGAGGAGGGAGTCGGCACGTTGAAAGCGGCCGGTTTCCGAAATACAGACATCTCCGTCTTGCTCCCCGAAAACGAGGGCACAAAAGATTTCGCTCACGAGAAAAACTCGAAAGCGCCGGAAGGCGCGGTTACTGGTGGGGCATCTGGCGCAGTTCTGGGCGGCGCATTGGGTTGGCTTGCAGGGATTGGCGCATTGGCCATTCCGGGCGTTGGGCCGTTCATCGCCGCTGGTCCTCTCATCGCCTTGCTGGGCGGCGTCGGAGTAGGGGGAGCCGTTGGAGGCTTGGCGGGCGCCCTTTTAGGCGCGGGCATTCCCGAGTACGAAGCGAAGCGATACGAAGGGAGGATCCGCAAGGGCGGCATCCTGCTTTCTGTCCATTGCGACGATTCGGATTGGGTGCGGCGAGCAGAAAAGATTCTTGCGGAAACCGGAGCCGAAGATATCGCTCCGGCTACAGAAGCGAAGGCGGATCACGCCGCCATCGAAGATCCACGTCCCCGAGGTAGCGACACCGTCACGACCGCTGACTCGGGCATTGAAGCCGAATAGGAGCAATCACAATATGTCACGCACGAATACATCCGTATTTGGTATTTTCCCCGATCAAACGTCGATTTCGGAAGCAGTGAACGCTCTTCGAGCCGTCGGCTTCCGAACTACAGATATTTCCGTCCTGTTCGCTGATAATGTCGGGACCAAGGATTTCGGGCACCAGAAGAACTCGAAGGCTCCCGAAGGCGCAGTGGCAGGCGGCAGCGCCGGCGCCATCCTTGGCGGCATGCTCGGCTGGTTCGCAGGGATGGGAACTCTGGCCGTTCACGGACTTGAGCCGTTCGCCATAGCCGGGCCCCTGATGGGTATGCTGAGCGGATTGGGCCTTGGCATGTTAGCCGGATCGGTGACCGGCGCGCTCACTGGCGCCACCATCCCCGAGTATGAAGCGAAGCGATTCGCCGGACGTATTCGCCGCGGCGGGATTCTGATTTCCATCCACTGCGACAACGTGGATTGGGCCAAATCGGCGACGAATACGCTGCGCAGATCGGGAGCGCAGGACATCGGATCGTCCAGCGAGGCGAAAGCCGATTTTGCTGTTAGCGAAAAACCGATGCCCCGTTCGCACGCCGTTGGTTCCACCCTCCTTTAAGAAAATCGGCGGGGACCTGTACCTTCGGTCCCCGCTCATAGCCAGACACTTTAGGGTGTCCACGAAGGTGGATCGCTGGCCGGGAAGGATTCCTCGGACGCCTCCGTCACTTGATCCCGATCCCACAATTTCCCCGGATCTTGCTGTGTCGTCTTTATTTGGACTTTGCGGCTCATGCTTCCCTGTTCCATCAACTGCTTGAAGCACTTCAAATCGTTCCGGACCTGCTTCCGCGGATCCTGACCGAACAGCTTGGCCACGGCGGCGCCCAGCTCGCCCGCCGGTGGGTTGTACTGCAGCGACACCTTAACATCAGTGCTGTTTCCACTTGCCAACGCATGGAAGCTGACAGAGCCGGCATTATCCACTTCCGAACCTTCCAGCGACCTCCATCCGATGATCCGATTTTCCAGATCGTTGATGATTTCCGCATGCCATTCCACCCGGAAACCAGCGGGCCCGATCGCAATCCAGTGGGACTTGCGATCATCAATAATATTCACCGATTCCAGATGGTCCATGAACCTCGGCAGGTTTTCCAGGCGGCGCCAAAAGCGGTAAAGTTCCGTGGCGGGTTTGTTCACCCGGATGGTCTCATCCACGCGAATCCCCAGTTCGTATGGGACACTGACATGGCGTCCGGTGCCCTTCGCGTTACGGGGGCGCACGGTGTTTATCCCAAGCGCCTGATAGAGATCGCAGTGTCCGGTTGCGCCGCGCCACAGCAAGCCGCCACCGAAAGCCGCAAGGCCCATTCCAGTCCAGTCTCGCTTTGCCAGCCCGAAGGCAACCAGCGTACCTCCGCCTATGAGGGATGCCCATCGTTCCGTTTCGTTTACGTTCGTATCGTGCAATTTTCTTTTTAGAATCATCATGCAAGGGATCTCCTTTGCCGTACCTGTCCGCAGCGTGGGCTGTGGAAGCAGGCTGTGTAATGAAGACTCTTCGAGCACGGAAAAGTTTCCGCCCTGGCTGATACAATCGTCGCAAGCCTGATTACCCGATGCGACGCCGAACTTTTCTGAGTGTTTCCACCGCCGCGGCCTTCGGCGCGGAGCCCCGCAAACAAGCCGCTGATCATCAGCGTCCGAAGTATCACTTCCTGCCTGCGGCGAATTGGATGAACGACCCAAACGCTCCCATTTTCTGGAAGGGAAAGTATCACATGTTCTACCAATACAATCCGAACGGTGCATTCTGGGGCACCATGCACTGGGGACATGCGGTCAGCACGGATATGATCCACTGGAAGCACCTGCCTGTCGCGCTGGCACCCACCCCTGGCGGTACGGACAAGGACGGCGTTTTCAGCGGCTGCGCAGTGGATAACAACGGCGCGCCGACCCTGATCTACACCGGCACCAAGCCGGAGGTGCAATGCATCGCCACCAGTAGCGACGGTCTGCACACCTGGAAGAAACACGAGGGCAACCCGGTGATTCCGCGTCCGCCCGCCGGTTTGGCCGTAACGGGATTTCGCGACCCTTGTGTGTGGCGTGAAAACGACGCGTGGTACATGGCGCTGGGCTCCGGATTCGCCGGCGTGGGCGGCGCGGTGCTGCTCTATTCCTCTCCGGATCTGATCCAATGGACATACATGCATCCGCTGTTCACCGGAATAATGGATGCGAAGTCCACGGCGAAAGGCCCGGTGGGGACAGGTGAGATGTGGGAATGCCCGTCGTTTTTTCCACTGGGGGACAAACACGTGCTGTTCGTTTCTACCCAGGGCGGCACTCCGTATTTTATCGGCAAGTACAAGGATTTTCGATTCGAACCGGAGGTTCAGGGGCACCTGGACCACGGTGCCTACTACGCTCCCATTACGCAGCTTGACGCGCAGGGCCGCCGCATCTTGTGGGGCTGGATACCGGAGCGCAGAAGCTCGCAGGCGCAACGAACCGCTGGTTGGTCCGGAGTGCTCTCCCTGCCGCGGGTTCTGTCAATCCGCGCCGATGGCCGGCTCGGCATCGACCCGGCGCCGCAAAGCCGCGGACTTCGGCAGGGACGGCAAAACTTTCTCAACATCGCCATTCCCGACGGCAAACCGGCGCGCATCCCCGGGGTCAGCGGGGATTGCCTGGAGCTCCGCGCGGAGATCGATCCCGGCGATGCCGACGAGTATGGCATTCAGCTCTGCTGCTCGGCGGATCTCATTGACAGCACGCCCATCGTACACAACCGCAGCCTGAACCGCTTGAGCGGAGCCCAACCGCACGCTTCGCAAAACGGCAACCTGATGCTGGCCGAAGGAGAAACGCTGCGGCTGACCATCTTCGTCGATTGCTCTGTGATCGAGGTCTTCGCGAATGGACGCATGTGCCTTACCGAACGCGCATACACCGCAAAGCCCGGTAACACCGGCGTGGCGCTGTATGCCAAGGGCGGTTCGGCGAAGCTAAAATCATTGCAGGTTTTCGAAATGAAGCCGATCTCGGCCGATAGGATGACCACATGACGAAGTTGACCGCGGGATTCGCTCTGGCCGTGCAGCCCATCGCCGCCGAGACCATCGGCACAGGCTCGGATGGGCTGGTTGCCGGTGAGATCAAGATCGGAGAGATACCTGGATACCGGGCCATGCCGGCCAAGGGAAAGAAGTTTCCGGTCGTCTTGGTAGTGCAGGAAATCTTCGGCGTCCACGAGCACATCAAAGACATTTGCCGCCGGTTCGCCAAACTCGGCTATCTTGCCATCGCGCCGGAACTGTATGCGCGCCAGGGCGATGTTTCGAACTTGAAAAGCATCCAGGAGATTCTCCCGATCGTCAGCAGGGTGCCGGACGCGCAGGTGATGTCGGACCTGGAGGCCGCCGTCGCCTGGGCCAGGGAATCCGGCAAGGGCGATACATCCCGGCTCGGCATTACGGGATTCTGCTGGGGCGGGCGCATCGTGTGGATGTACTGCGCCTACAATCCAAACGTGAAAGCCGGTGCAGCCTGGTATGGCCGGGTAGTGGGGCAGACGACAGCCAACACCCCGAAGAATCCGATTGATGTCGCGCCCCAGGTGACAGCTCCGGTGCTTGGACTGTATGGCGGAGCGGATCAGGGGATTCCGGTGGAGTCGTTGGAGAAGATGCGCGAGGCCCTGAAGGCAGCGGGCTCTCAGTCCGAGATTGTGATCTATCCGAAGGCGCCCCATGGATTCCACGCCGATTATCGGGACAGCTACCGGAAAGAACCGGCCGAGGACGCATGGAAGCGGCTGCTGGCCTGGTTCAAGAAATACGGCGCGGCCTGAGGCTATCAATTGGGTGGCGCGACACAAAAAGACCGAAAGCCGACTCGTACGGCGGACCTTGGGTCCGCAACCAACCCCTGGTTTATTCGAAGATCAAGCGAGTACATCACCGCCCAGAACCCGCCGTGCTCCGAACGTGGTACCAGTCCTGCTGTCTACCGGTAGTTCGTCATTTCCAGCGGCTAGGTGGGCTGCGAACACGAGGCTTACCGGCCGTCATGCGGGGTTCAAAAGAGCGGCGATGGTAGCCTTGACAAGTGTAAAGTAACAAGCTACAGTCGTACAATTGAAAATACGGAACTTCGTTCATAAGGGTTTGAAAAGACTCTATCTGGAGGAGATCCCGAAAGGTCTGCCACCGGACGCGGTGGACAAGCTCCGCAAGATGCTGACCTTTTTGCAGGATATCGAAGATCCGGATGAACTCCGGTCGATCCCAGTGTGGAAGGCCCATATGTTGAAAGGCGGCAGGAAAGGAATCTGGAGCCTGCACGTGACACGAAACTGGCGTCTCACGTTTGCCATCGACGCCGCGGAAGGCGAAGTGTTCGATGTGAACCTTGAGGATTATCACTGAAACCAAGTAGAAGGACTGATCATGCGAATGTTGAATCCCACGCACCCCGGAGAATTCATCCGGACCGAAATTCTCCTGCCATTGAATCTCTCGGTGACGGCGGCCGCAAGGGTACTCGCCGTTTCCCGGCCCGCATTGTCGAGCCTTCTGAACGCCAGAGCGGACCTCTCGGGTGATATGGCTTTGCGCATTGAGAAAGCTTTCGGCGTGAAGATGGACACGCTGATGCGGATGCAATCCTCGTACGGCATCGCCCGGACCCGGAGCCGCGAAAAACAGATCCGTGTACGCCGTTATCAGCCGCAACCAACGGAATCCACTCCACGGCTGCGTCCTTGACTCAAGTTCACAAAACAGCTCCCCAAAAGCCAAACCTACCAACGCCCCGAACCGCTTCAGCCGCAATATTTCCTGACACAGCCAGGCG
>JANYCV010000250.1 GCA_025360145.1 Acidobacteriaceae bacterium | reverse complement strand
GGCGTGATCGCTCATCCAATACCCCCCGCAACCTCTTAAACCGCTCCGCGATTCCGGTCAGCATCTCCATGCTCACCAGGATATCCCAAAACATAACTATGTGGTAATGTTATTTCTAGACACATCCTTAGGTCAAGGTCGCCGCTCAATCCAGCGGTATGAGGGAGTGTCCTCGACACGAACCCGCGCACTCTTCCCAACCTCTCCTGTGGCCGGATCTGACGAGCCCTTATCGGGCGGCGCATCACCTCCGCCGGAAAAACGCTAGGCGGACTGGCCCAACCCGGCCGCCCGCAGCGTCGATTCCTGCGGGCCGCGGCCCGTGCAGCAGTCGGCAAGCTTGCCGTCGATCACCACGGCTGGCACAGAGCGTATACCTAGTCCCTTCGCCCGTTGCGCTACGTCGGCACGGTTCATGTCCGGGACGCTGACTTCGCACGACGGGCACGCCACCCGGTTGACCAGTTCGATTGTTTCCACGCACGCGGGACATCCCGCGCTGAACACCTCGATTTTTCTTTTTGCAGTCATGATGCTGTCTCTTTTTGAAGAGTTGAAGAAACGGTTGATGAAGGGTCGGAAACGCACGCCGCACATCCGATGGCCTTGCTCCGGACGGGCCGGGCGTTCCAGACCGACGCCGCTACCAGCACGGCGATGCCGCCGTACATCGCGGCATTCGAATTCAAAGCGAACTTCCCGGCCAGAACAACGGCGGACGCCGCGAGCCCGAGCGCAAAGGGACTGTATCCCCGGCGCGCCCGCGCGCCTTGAGATCAAGGCGATCTTTCGGTCCGGGATCCTGATGATCAGGCGGCGGCTGAATTTCCGCGAGGAGGCCGCCATGGAACCAGTGAAAAGGATGATGGCCAATTCCACGATGCGCATTACTGAACACCTCTTTTCTGCCAAAAAGGAATGCAGAACGGCGCCCACGAGTCATCCGGTTGATTCTAAATAGGTTGCGGTATACGGGGTGGCGGGTGGCCATGTTCTGCCGGACAGGGCCTCTCAATCAAGTCACAACTGACGGACGCCAGCACTACCCCCATTTCCCCCAAATATTACAAAATGTATACCTAGGCAAACGAAATACCTGCTTTCTTTACTTCCATTGGTACTAGACTACGTGTACTATGGGTGTTTAGATTTCTATAATTTGACGATTCTGTTACAGGGAGAGTCTAAGAGTGGCGTCAATGATAAGCGTTCTACAACTTGAGCAACTTCGGCATCGCACCGGGGTATCGCTCCAGGCGATCTCGGAAAGCACGAAGATCGGCACAACTTACCTGCGCGCCATCGAATCGGAAGAATTCGAGAAACTGCCGGGCGGTGTGTTCAACACGAATTTCATCCGGCAGTACGCGGTCGCGATTGGATTTCCGGAAGCGGAACTGCTGGCGTTGTATAACGCGAAAAAGGCCGCGGTTGAGGTAAGCGAGGGAAAGCCGGCAATCAAGCCGATCTCCACCTCCGGCGGAGTGGTTCGTTGGTGCATCAATTGGCTGCGAAATCCTTCCCCTCTGGCGCGGTAGTACGCCTTCTTCCTTTTTACGATCGGCGTAGCGCCGATTGGCTTCGTTTGGTAATCTTCCTTGCAGTGAAACATTCCATGAGAATTAGGCGGGGGGTTCACGACTAACTCTACATGCCTATGCCGAGTTTAGAAAACCGAGAGCAGTCGAAAGAAAGTTAAAAAAAAACTTTCATACATCCTCAACACTCTCCGATAAGAGATGAAGAGGTAGTGAAAGAGGCATCTTTTCATGAAAATCAATGACGCAAACATAGCAGGGCTCGGATCGCAGGGCATAGCGAAGACCCAGGAAGCCGAGCAGGGCGCGCGAGTCCGGCAAAGCCGGATAGGGGATGGATCGTCATCTTCCGCCGATAAGGTTCAGTTATCGAACCTGAGTGAAACTTTGCGGGCATCCGATAGTGAATCGCCGGAGAGGGCGGCTCACTTGGAACGGCTGAGCGCCGATGTACAGGCGGGCCGTTATCGCGTAGATTCCGCGGAGCTGAGTAAGAGCATTATTCAGGACTCCATTAAAGGGTAATGGGGACAGCAATCAATATCCGATGCGTGCCGGCGGACGATGAAGACATCGAACGGGTACGCGGAGCAAGGCGGAAGCTGCGTCGTGTGAGACAGATCCTGATGACGCCTTCGCCGGAGCAGTTGGGGGAGTGCGGCCCGGTACTGGAAGAGGCTGCTGACTTATTGGGATCGCTGCTGGAGGGTGGAATGAGTGGCACTCGGGGCTCACTTCTGGTTCCTCAACTGCGAGAAGAGTTGCAGGTGTTGCGCCGGGAGTTAACGGTGGTGACGGCGCTGATGCAGCAAGCGGCTGGGTATTACCTGGGTTGGGCACAGATGTTAGGTGCGGCGATCGGCGGGTATACCAATCACGGAGATGTGCCCCCGTTGGTGGTGGAATCGCGGCTTTCGGTGGAGGGATAGCGCGCCATGGGAAATCTCTTAGGTTCGATTCTTGCGACCACGTCCAGTATGCGAGCGTTTTCGCAGGGTCTCAACGTTGTGCAGAATAATGTAGCGAATGCGAACACACCGGGGTTCGTGAAACAAACGCAGGATTTCAGTGCGAATAGCTTCGATCTGAAGAGCGGATTGCCGGGCGGCGTCTCGCTGGGCCCCTTGTTGAACTCCCGGAACGAATTCGCGGAGCAATCCGTGCGGAGGCAGCAATCGGCGTCAGCGGGGGCCGATCAGCGAGCGGGTGATCTTTCGCAATTGGAGCCCATATTCGACTTGAGTTCTACGTCCGGCATTTCAGGGACACTAGGCAAGCTGTTCGCCAGTTTCTCGCAGTTGAGCGTGGCGCCGAACAGTAATCCGTCCAGACAGGCGGTTCTCGACCGGGCCAAGGAAGTGGCCCAGGCTATTAATCAAAGCGCCGGGGCACTGACGAATGCCAGCGGTTCCGCCGACAACCAGATCACGAACACGGTGGCCGGCATAAACAAGCTATTGGACAAGATAGCAACGTTGAACGGAGAATATCGAAGACAATCCGACGCCGGCAACAATCCAAGCCTGGACGCGGATGTCCATAGAACCCTCGAAGAACTATCGCAATTGGTGGATTTCTCCGCCACCAAGGCCGACGATGGTTCAACCACGATCCAGATCGGAGGCCAGACCACCGCCGTGATTGGGGATCACGTTTATAAGCTGGGCGTGGACTTCAGCGGGACGCAGGCAAAAATATTGGATGCGCAGGGAACCGATATTTCAAAACAAATCGGTTCCGGCAAAATCCATGCGTTGCTTGATCAGAGGAACGAAACGATCCCCTCGTATCTGAGTGAACTGAATAATCTGGCAATCGGTCTGGCCGACGGCGTAAATGCCGCGTTAGCTGGCGGGTTGGACGCCAATGGGAACGTTCCAACCGTACCGCTATTCACGTATGACGTGACAAACGGCGCGGCACAAACACTGAGCACGAATCCGTTGGCCACCTCCGACATCGCGGCAGCCTCGGCAAGCGCGCCAGGGGGAAACGGAAACGCGTTGGCGCTGGCGGATCTGGCGAGATCCAAGCAGATCGGCGGATTCACGTTCGTCGAGTTTTACGGCAACCTTGCCGGCCGCGTGGGGCGGGACGTCGCAACAGCACAGGGCGACCAACAGACTTTTGGGGCATTGCTGACGCAGGCGCGGAGCTTCAGGAGCGATAGCTCAGGGGTGTCACTCGACGAGGAGGCGGCCAAATTGATTCAATTTCAGAAAAGTTATCAGGCTACCGCCAAACTGGTCTCCGTATTGAATGACCTGACCAACACGTTAATTGGAATCATCCGCTAGTTGGAGTCTTTTAATGATTAACCGCCTTGATAGTTCTTCCGAACAATTCTTAAATGCGCTGAGCGGCACGCAGCGCAGGTTGAATCGCGCTCAGTTGGAACTCACCTCCGGCAAGCGGGTAAATACCGTTTCCGACGATCCGGATCAGATCAGTTCCCTGCTGCAAGCTCGGGCAGATCTGGAAAACAGCCTTCAAACAAAGACCGATCTCGGCCGGGTGAAGACGGAAGTGGACACGGCGGAGAGCGTGATGGCGACCGCTGTCAGCCTGGTGGAGCATGCGCGAGTATTGGCCGCACAGGGGGCAACGAGCACGGCCACTCCGGCAGCGCGTAAGAATTTGGCCGATCAATTGGGCGATGTGTTGAAGCAACTGGTGTCCATCTCGAACACCACGGTGGAAGGCCGCAACATCTTCAGCGGAAATAGCGATCAATCGGCTGCCTATTCCATCGATCTGACTCAGCCGGTTCCTACCGGGACTTACCTGGGAACGGTCGCGACACGGGAAGTTCGCCATCCCAACGGCTCGCAGTTCGCAGTATCGAAAACCGCGCAGGAAATCTTCGACAGCCCCAATCCGGGCGAAAATATCTTCACCAGTATCAACGCAATTCGCGTGGCTCTCGAAAGCAACGATCAGGCGGGAATCAACGCTGCATTGCCGAACCTCGATACGGCCAGCATTTTCCTGAACCAGCAGCACGCCTTCTACGGTTCAGTGCAAAACCAAGTGACCGATGGCATCACCTACGCCAGTAAAAATCAGATCCGGATCGAAGCAAAGATCAGCTCCATCGAAGACGCCGACGCTACCGCGGCAGCTCTGGAGCTGAACCAGTCCATTCTGCAGCAAAATGCGGCTCTTCAGTCGCGGGGAAAGCTGCCTCGCACCAGCCTGTTCGATTACCTGGGATAGGGCATCGGCGCTAAAACCGGAACCAGGAGCGTAGAACACGGTTGCCCTGAACAATCGCAGTGGCGACAAATCTGGGACGGGGCGGAGTGCCGAAACGGAGGTCGGCAGCTTGCACCTGCACGGCATTCTCCGTGTCCGGCGACGGCGTCACCTGCCAGAATAGAAACGGCGCGAATGCCGTCAGATCCTCAAAAGCATTGGTAGCCCGCGCTGCCTGCGCCGCTGCCGTATCTTCCGTCTTGTAGAACACTCGCCCCGCTGCGGGATCGAAATCTCCCGCCAAATTGACGGAATGCACAAAGAAGGCGCTGTCGGTTTCCACAATGCCATTCCACTGCATCGGGTTTGCCACGCTCGGCAGGGCAGCCACCCGCCGGGGCGTTTCCCCGTTGTACATCCGCGCTTCCTGCACTGCAACGGCGCGCTGGTGCAATACCCAACGGCCGCTATCGTAAATCAGCAGGAACAGCAGCGCGAAGATCGCGCCGCCGCGGCCGGTGGCGGACTTTCCGCCTATTTCTGAACTAACCAATCGGGAGATCAACGGTCCGATAAGAGCCAGCAGCAGTATGGTCCAGATCCAGGGATCGATCACGCTGGTGATATCCAGGCTTGGCCAGGCGGTCGAGAACGGCAGGTACAGCCGGATGCCGTAAAGATTGGTGAAGTCGAGCAGCAAGTGACTGGCGACGCCGAGTAAAGCAAGGAGATAGCCTGACAGCCAGGCGATCGGCTTAAGGGTGGCGATGCGCACGGCGAGCAGCGGCAGCAATGCCATAACCGGGGCGAAAGCAATGGCGTGGGTTATGCCGCGGTGATAGTGAAAGTAATTCCCCGCCCCGCCCGCCAAACTGACCGCATCGATATCCGGGATGTTCACGGCAATAATCAGGATCGCGGACGCGCGCAAATGGAACCGGTTTAGTCCGGCACGGCTCAACATCAATCCCACCAGCGTGTGCGTCAGGTTATCCATAGGCGGGCGGCATCAGCAGCGTGATCGCGTATGGAACGATAGACAGGGTTGCGGGAAGCACTCCGGCGTGTTCGCCGTCGATCTGAATGTACACGCGCGGATCGCTCGCGCCCAGAAATTCCACCCGCTGCGTTCGCAGCAGGTTTACGCCCTTCATCCCGGCAAGGCGATTGGTCAACACGCCAGTGAAATACTTCAGGTAGGCAAGCGAGCTCGGACCTTCAAACAGCACGATCTCAAAATGATCGTCCAGCAGCGAGGCGTTGCGGGCAATATTCAGATCGCCCCCATAGTTGCGCACGCGGCTGGCGAGGGCGAAACTGCAGCGGATGTTGCGGCCATCCACGCAAACGTCCAGCTCCTTCAACCGCCGCCCCACCTGCCGGAATCCAGCCACCCAATAAGCCACTTTCCCCAGCGCGGCCTTGATTCCCGCATCGATCTGGTACACAATCATCGCGTCTAATCCCGCACCTGCCATCAGGATAAAATGGCGGCCGTTGTGCTCGCCGGTTTGCGTCAGCAGACCCACTGCGATCTTACGCGGTTCGAAGGAACTGAGCTTTTCAGCTACAGAAGTCATCCGGGTGCCGATCTTCATCTCGCACGCAAGCACGTTCGCTGTGCCCGCTGGAAGAATACCCAACGGTACGCCGGAATGAATCATTCCGTTCAGGACTTCATTGATGGTTCCGTCGCCGCCGGCCGCCAGTATAAGGTCCGCGCCCGCCCGTATGCAACCACTCGCAATGGAAGCAGCGGTTCGCGGGCCGGTAGTGGCAATGGGCGTGACCCGGTGCCCGCACCTGGTTAAAACATCAATGGTACGTTGGAGTAAGTGATCATTCTTCCGATTCAATTTTCCCGCGACAGGATTGTAAATCAGGGAAGCGTTCTGGTAGATTGCGATAAGTTGCCAGTCCCCTAGGCATTCCTATTATAGGAAATTGAATGTGACCCATCGAACAAAAGTGGAAGATCTGCGAGAAAAGCTGCGCCGGCACGAACATTTGTACTACGTTTTGGACCGGCCGGAGATCACCGACGCAGAGTACGACGAACTTCTGCGCGAACTGCGCGCGCTGGAAGAAACGTATCCCGAGTTCGCCTCCCCCGATTCACCGACTCAGCGGGTAGGCGGCAAACCGCGCGAAGGATTCGTCAAGGTTCTCCATAGTGCGCCCATGTTGAGTCTGGACAACGCGCTGAACGAAGAGGAACTGCGAGCCTTCGACCGCCGCGTGCAGGATCTGTTGGGCGGCGCGCCGTATCAGTACGTGGCTGAATTGAAACTGGACGGCTTGTCCCTGGCGGTGCAATTCCACGACGGCGCGTTCGCCAGGGCAATCACCAGGGGTGATGGTATGGTCGGCGAAGATGTAACGGAGAATGCCCGCACCATCCGCTCGATTCCGCTACTGGTGAAATCCCGGCCGTCCGACTGGGAAGTGCGCGGAGAAGTGGTGATGAACTCGAAGGGCTTTGAGAAACTCAACACCGGCCGCGAGGACCAGGGACTTCCGCGATTTGCGAATCCGCGTAACGCCGCGGCCGGATCGCTGCGCGTGCTGGAGCCGGCCATCACGGCAACGCGGCCGCTGGAATATTTCACGTATCTGTTTCTGGTGAATGGCGCGGCGGCATTTGAATCCCATTGGGAATCGCTGGAAGCGCTGAGTGCAATGGGCTTTAAGGTGAACCCGAACCGCGCGGTGTGTTCCGGGCTGGACGCGTTGCTGGAATTTTGCCGGACTTGGGAAGCCAGCCGCGACGCCCTGCCCTATGAGATTGACGGCGTAGTAGCGAAAGTGGATTCACTGGCGCAGCAGCAAGCACTGGGCTGGACGGCAAAGGCTCCGCGTTGGGCCATCGCATTCAAGTACCCCGCGCGTCAGGCCGAAACGGTGGTGGAAGCGATTGGCGTTCAGGTGGGCCGCACCGGAGCGCTGACGCCGGTGGCGCATCTAAAGCCGGTGACGGTGAGCGGCGTAAAGGTGTCGCGCGCAACATTGCATAACGAAGACGAGATCGAGCGGCTGGGCGTACAGATCGGCGATACAATTCTGATTGAGCGCAGCGGCGATGTGATTCCGAAAGTGGTGAAGGTCTTGAAGCAGGGAGAAGACCGGCGCCCGTTTGAGATGCCAAAGCGTTGCCCGGTGTGCCAGGGCGACATCGTCCGCGAGCCGGGCGAGGCTGCCAGCCGGTGCATCAATACGAATTGCCCGGCGCGGTTGAAGGAATCGGTGCTGCACTTCGCGGCAAGGCCGGTGATGAACATCGACGGCATGGGCGAATCGCTAGTGGATCAACTGGTGGATCGCGGCCTGGTGAAGAGCGTCGCCGATATCTACGGGCTGACCGATGAAGCGCTGATCGCGCTGGAGCGGATGGGCAAGAAGTCGGCTGAACGGATTACGAAGAACATCGAAGCATCGAAAAGGCAGCCGTTGCCCAGGGTGCTGAATGGCCTCGGGATTCCATTTGTCGGGGAGAGAACGGCCGTCATTCTGGCGGATACGTTTGGCAGTCTGGATGAGATTGCGGCCGCCGTCATGGAGAAGTTGCAACAGGCCGAAGAGGTGGGGCCGAAGGTGGCGCACAGCATCCGGCGTTTCTTCGACGAGCCGCGCAATCGCGAGTTGGTGGAAAGACTGCGCGAGGCCGGGCTGACGTTTACGCATCGAAAGAAAGTCCGGCACGCGGGGCCGCTCGAAGGTCTGGCGTTTGTGTTAACAGGGACGCTGCCGGTTTGGAGCCGCGAAGAGGCAAAGGAAACAATTGAGGCCGCGGGTGGCAAAGTGACAGGATCGGTGAGCAAGAAAACCAGCTATGTGGTAGCCGGGGCGGACGCGGGGTCAAAGCTGGACAAAGCAGTGGCGCTGGAAGTTCCGGTGATTGACGAGGCCACTTTGAGAGAAATGTTGAACGCGAAGCTGGGCGAATGAAAGCTATCTTAGCCTCGTTGGTAGCCATGGGGCCGGCCGGTCTGTTCCTGTTCGCCATACTCGATGGCGCGGGATTGCCGGTACCCGGCGGCGTCGATGTTCTAGTGGTAATTTTGGCCAGCCGGAACCCAGGCTATCCGTACGAGATAGCCGCATTCGCGGTGGCAGGTTCGGTGATTGGAAACTTGATCTTATTCTCGATTGCGCGCAAGGGTGGCCAACTTTATCTCGACAAACGCACCGCATCCGGCGGCGGCGCGCGCTTCCGGAAATGGTTTCATCACTACGGCCTGCTTACGGTTTTCATCTCAGCGCTGGTGCCGCTTCCGGTGATGCCGATGAAGGTTTTCGTTCTGTGTTCCGGAGCACTCGGGTCGGGCATCGCAGCCTTCGTTACTGTTTTCTTTCTCGCCCGCGTGCTCCGGTACTGCGCACTGGCCTATCTCGGATCTCAGATGGGAGACCAGGCAATGCTTTATCTGAAGCACAATGTGTGGAATCTGGCCGCCTTCGCAACCGGGCTCTTCATCGTGCTCTATCTGGCGATCAAAGTTGCGGACCGGATTCGAAAGCCCGCTATTGCGTGAGTGTGAAGTTCACCTCGATGGGCGCGATCACGTCCACCGGCTCACCGTTCAGCAGCGTCGGCCGGTAGATCCACTGCCTCACCGCTTCGAGCGCGGCGCCCACCAGCAGCGGATGGCC
>JANYCV010000232.1 GCA_025360145.1 Acidobacteriaceae bacterium | reverse complement strand
CGCCAGCGGGCGGCTACCATGTCGTGGACCAAGTCGAGTTCGATAATGTTGTTGGGGTCGTAGAATTCGACGTAGTTTTTGAGCAGTTCATCGAACTGCTCCTGGGATTCGGTGGCGAGGACCAGCGACTTGGCGGTGAGGCCGTGACGCAGGGCGTTCATCGAGGACCTTTTGATACCTTCCGGGGACTTCGTCCCGGCTGCGAGCGCTCCGTTGCGGCGCGCCTGCTCAGTTGATTGACGTGAGGACATAGATACTACCTCCGCGTTGAGAATAGCTTGGGGGTTTAGCGGGCGGATTGACGATTGGCTGTAAGTTGTTAATTTGGTTCTGTCGATTTCTGAAAATAGATGGGAACGTAAAAGTTTTCATCGGCAGGGCGCGGGTGGTGCAGACGGAGCGGGAAGATGCCGGGGCGGCGCCGCTGATCAAGCCGGGCGTTAAGCTAAACCGCAACGTGAAACAGGCATGGCCCTTGGAACGGGAAAGGTTTCGTCAGCGCGGCGGAGGGGAAGAGCCGACGGAGCGGGAATCTGTATGACGGATTCCGCGAGTTCCTAAGAATCCGCCGGCATGGTTATTTTGTGACAAGCTCTTGGTTCGAGACCGGACCCAACCGGACGGGGGAATGGGGTTTGTCCTGCATAGGCGTTGCAGTAAAAACATTTCCACGCCACGATGTTTCATTTGGCTCGGGTTTCGAGTCCCCCGGAGCCGCCTGTTGCGGCCTTATTTTAACGCCTGGGGTTTGTCCTGGGACGGACGCCGGGGTTCCGTACCTGGCACTCACGGAGTTCCTTCGAGTTGAAGTTTCCATCTCCCGCGGAATATCGCAGGAAAGCGGGTGTTTCAATAAAGTTCATCCACTGAACGCGCCGCTGCTTCTGTACGATCGTCTCCCTCATCGTCGCTGACGGTACAGCGGTAGCTGGATAACAGCCATTTCACAAACTGCTTGGCGAACTCCAGTTCCGCCGCTTCACACACCTGATTGACGGTGACGCAGTCTGGCGCTACCTCGATCACGCAGACATATGGAAGCGAACTTTTCGGATCTGTCACGCGGTTCGCCGCGAAACGGGCGGACTCGTCTTGATCCGCGAAAACCGCAAAACGATTCCGCCGCGCCGGGTCCTCCACCGCATAGCCAAGCCCGGAGACGAACCGGGCGATTTCCGTCACATCAAACACGCCGGTCCGCGGCGCCAGGAATAGGGTCTCTGCCATATGCAATCAAACTCCAGATTTAGCTGGTACGGTCACGAAATCTTATGTCACCACGGGAACGGGTGTCACCACGGGAGTTGGTGTCACCACGGGAGCTGGCACGACAGGCGGTGGCGCGGCAAGGGACCGATGTCCTAACTTCATTGACCCATCGCGGTAAGTTTCCTTGGGCTCACCGCGGGCAAACGGATTGTTCACGTCACCCGGCCCCATCGGTACCGCTCGGCCCTTCGGGTCGACTTTAAAAGCGATATCACTCAGGCTCTGATCCGGTTTGCTTTTGTCCACCTTTACTTCAACGCTGTAGGTCGCCAGTCCGCCGCTATAGGCATCGCCATCGGGTTTATACCTAACCACTGTGCCGTCGGGGTACTCCCACTTTTTCATCACCTGCTGAGCACTGCCAGACCCTAGAATCTTCGTCGTCGGCACAGGGGTCTCTTTCGCCATCGCTGCCAGAAATGCGGTCTCGTCTGACAAGTTGTCGAGTGCCGGCCCCAGGCGCCTCGCCTCCTTGCCGAACGTATCTTTTTTATTGAACTCCGTCAAAGCGAGAGTCTGGCCTGAAGTGAGGCCACTGAATACCACGCCACTATCGATGTCGGCATCCAACCGCTCTTCCGGCAGTTCCAGGGCGTCGCAAGCTGCTACACCCTTTAAACGCGCGGCGCTGACTACCAACAGCGCACTGTCGGCCTCGGCGTCAAGGGTTAGAAGTTTTTTCAAATCCACCAAGTCCTTGCTCTTGGCCGCGTTTATGGCGTCTGTGCCCGGGAGTTTGGAGCCTAGCCTGGCCTCCTCGCCACGGAGTATCGTAACATCCTCCTGCAATTTCTTAAGTGCAACGGCGGCTTTCCCGGACGCCAAATCGGCCGCGCTCTTCAGCGCCTGTTTCTCGTCAATCGTCACCTGGTAATTCGTTCGTTGTAACACCGCAG
>JANYCV010000097.1 GCA_025360145.1 Acidobacteriaceae bacterium | reverse complement strand
TCCAACCCAGCCATTCCCGCTTCCAACTCAGCACTCCCGCTCCCCGGCCGCATTCAATCCCCATAGCCGCAGTTTACGTTGCGGTCTAGTTCAACGACCGTTTTCATCACCAGGGCGGCCCCGGCATCTTCCCGCTCCGTCGGCACCACCCGCGCCCTGCCGATGAAAACTTTTACGTTCCCAACAAAATGCAAAGTATCTTCGCCACCAAATCAACCACATACCGTCAAAATCCACGCAGCCCGGTACGCCCCGCCTTATCCTGAAGCCGAAAAGACAGGCTCGAAAAGCGCCCGTCGAAGAGAGATATTTATGAATGAAGATACAACATCCGTACCAATGGCGATGCCGCTCAAGGCCGCCGTCGCCATTTACATCGTGGCGCTAAATCTATCCTTGATCGCGCTGCTGATCAAGGTGTGGCCGGTGGCGTTGACCACGGCCGGCGCCGCACTCTGGTCCCCGGAAGGCCGGTTCCTGATCATCGCCGCCGCCGCCGGAGCGCTCGGCAGTTACATTCACCTTGCCACGTCGTTCGTTCACTACGCCGGCAACCGCAGTCTTCTCCAAAGCTGGGGCTGGTGGTACTTCCTTCGTCCCAGCATCGGTGCAGCCCTAGCGCTGGTCGTCTATTTTGTACTTCGCGCAGGCCTCATCAGCGGCTCCGGCGAATCAGCCACCGCAAACCTTAACCCCTACGGCGTGGCATCCGTCTCCGCCCTCGCCGGCATGTTTTCCAAACAAGCCACCGAGAAGCTCCGTGAAGTTTTCGAAAACATCTGCGCCACCAAACAACAGCCAGATCCAAAATCTGAAATTAAAGAAATTTCATGATCTCCGCAACTATCTGAACCGCGAAAGCGTCGTAATCATCATGGCCTTCACTCCCAGGGTTGCTTTCTTTACCGATTCCTTCCAGGAAGTGAACGGCGTAGCCCTAACCAGCCGGCAGTTCGAAGCTTTCGCCTTTCGGCGGAACTTCCCCTTCCTTAGTATCCACGCGGGCTCCAAGGCGGAAACGGAAACCGCCGGCTCCGTCACCACCGTCGAACTCGAGCGCAGCAACGCGGCTTTCGCCCTCGAATCCGATCTGGCGTTCGATCCCTTGCTCTGGCTTCACCGCGCGCGTGTCGCCCAGGAAATTTGCACATTCAAACCCAATCTGATTCACGTCACCGGCCCCGGCGATTTCGGCATGCTCGGCGCCTTCGTCGCGCATCAACTGAATATCCCGCTGGCGGCTTCCTGGCATACGAATGTCCACGAGTACGCCGCGCACCGTCTGGAAAAGCTCTTCAACTTCGTGCCCGAAAAACCGCTGCATCGGATTTCCGCCGCGGCCGAACGGGGCGCGCTCACCGGCGCCGCCCAGTTCTATAAGATTGCAAAAGTCTTATTTGCTCCCAATCAGGAATTGGTGGATCTTTTGCACGAACGAACCCAAAAGCCATGCTTCCTGATGCAGCGCGGCGTCGACGCAGAACTATACCATCCGGACAAGCGCACCCCCGGTTATCGGCCCTTCACCATCGGCTATGTAGGCCGTCTCAGTCCGGAAAAGAACGTGCGCCTCCTGGCGGCCATCGAACACACCTTGCTCCAGGCCGGACTTCCCGAATTCCGCTTCGTCATCATCGGTTCAGGCTCGGAAAAGGAGTGGCTTGCCGAAAATATGAGCCATGCCGAGTTTCCCGGTGTTCTGAAGGGGGAAGCCCTGGCCCGAGCCTACGCCGATATGGACGTTTTCGCCTTCCCCTCCCAAACCGACACCTTCGGAAACGTAATCCTCGAAGCCCTGGCCTCCGGCGTTCCACCCGTTGTTACTTCCGGAGGAGGCCCCAAGTTCCTGGTCAACTCCGGCGTGAATGGCTTTGTTTCGCAAAATGACCACGAGTTCACAGACGCCATCAAACTATTGATGACGAATGGACGTCTGCTTGCTTCCATGCGCGCCGCAGCCCGCGATTACGCCCGTTCCATCGCATGGGATACAGTATTTGAGAAGGTATACGGCGCCTATGAATTGGCTTTGTTTCGTAATCAGCCTCTACACGCTGCGTGCTGACTTTCTATGGCAAACATCTTCCGCGATAACCTCCTGACGGGCAAAGTGGCATTCCTCACTGGCGGCGGCAGCGGCATCACCCTGCGCATCGCTGAGCGTTACGCCTCTCACGGCACCCATGTGATGCTTATCGGACGAAGGCAGGAAAAACTGGAGGCGGCGGTTGCGGGAATTCGCGGGGCTGGCGGATCTGCCGATAGCTGCGCCGCCGACGTCCGCGATTACGATGCGCTTCAGCAGGCATTCAAGAAGACGAACGAGTTATGGGGTCAGATCGATCTCATTGTCTGCGGAGCCGCCGGCAACTTTCCGGCCCCGGTCCTCGGAATGTCGGCAAACGCCTTCAAGAGCGTGATCGATATCGACTTGCTCGGTACCTTCAACACTTGCCGCGGCGGCTATGAATATCTCCGTAAACCCGGCGCATCCATCCTCAGTATCTCGGCCACCCATGCCTTTACCCCCATACCGCTCCAGGCCCACGTCTGTGCCGGAAAGGCAGGCGTGGATATGCTGTCCAAGGTCCTGGCCGTCGAATGGGGACCGTCCGGCGTCCGCGTCAACGTCATCACACCCGGCCCCGTAGACGATACCGAAGGCATGCGCCGCCTCGCCCCAACTGAGGAAGCCCGCGCCAACGCCTCCGCAAAAGTTCCTCTTCGCCGCTTTGCGTCCAAGGACGAAATCGCCGACCTCGCCCTCTTCCTCTCCTCGGATGCCGCCGCCTACATCACCGGATCCATCGTCGTCTGCGACGGTGGCCAGAGTCTTTCCGGACACTCGCTCGGCCTCGCATGACCAGCCCGGCCCGTTCCGCCACCAGCCTGGTCCGCCAGCTTGGCGTCACCTCGGCCACGGCGCTGGTAGTCTCGAACATGGTTGGAACCGGCACGTTCACCGCCGGCGGCTACCTCGCCGGCCAGCTCGGGAATGCGAAGTACATTCTGCTGGTCTGGATCATCGGTGCCGTCTGCGCCCTGGCCGGTTCGTTCTGCTATTCGGAACTCGGCATCAACTTCCCCAGCTCCGGCGGTGAATACGTATACCTCACCCGCGCCTACGGACCAACCTGGGGATTCATGACCGGCTGGGTCTCGTTCTTCGCCGGCTTCTCAGCCCCCATCGCCGCCGCGGCCATTGCTTTCGCCGGATACATCGGCTACTTCCTGCCGATCGTCAAGGAGAATTCACAGATCACCGCCTCTCTCCTGATAGCGGTTTTCACCGTCATCAATTGCCTCGGCCTCAAGCGCGTCTCCAGCATTCAGAACATCCTTACGGGCACCAACATTGCCGTGATCGTCGCCTTCATCTTCGCCGGCTTCCTTGCCGGAAACGGAAGCTGGAGCCATTTCTCACAATCGGCCAGCCGGACCACCACCACGTCGCTCCCGGAACAATTTGTAGTCAGCCTGTTCTTTATCTATGTCAGCTACAGCGGATGGAACGCCGCTACCTACATTGCCGAAGAACTGAAGCAGCCCGCCCGCACTCTTCCCCTCGCGCTCACCCTCGGCACGGCGATTGTGGCGTCGCTCTATCTAGGCCTGAACGCACTCTTCATTTACGCTACGCCTCTCGAAGAGATGAAAGGAGTGCTCACTGTCGGCTCGGTAGCCGCGAGCAATCTTTTCGGACCGGGCATCGGAGATATCTTCAGCGGCCTGATGGCTCTCTCCCTCGCCTCCACAGTCAGCGCCATGGTCACCATCGGTCCGCGCCTCTATTACGCTATGGCCAGGAACGGAGCATTTTTCGCGATGGCCGCTAAAGTGGACGAGCGCCGCCACACACCAGTGGTAGCCATCCTGTGCCAGGGAGCGTGCGCTATGCTGATGACGCTCACGCCGTTTCCGGAGCTTTTCCTGTACATCGGGTTCACGCTCAACTTCTTCGCGGTACTCTCGGTAGCCTCCATCTTCATCTTCCGCCGCCGCCCGGATTGGCAGAAGCTCCGCGTAGTCAGCTTCGCCTTTCCGCTCGTGCCGGCGATCTTTCTCTTGGTAGGAATCGGCATCACCATTTACGGCATTACGATCCAACCTGCGGTTTCCTTCGCCGCGGTGGCCACCGTCGCCACCGGTGCCGCTGTCTATCAACTCCGGTTGAGGCAACATGCCCGAGCCTGAAACACTCAGCCGCCTGTTCTATTCGAGACCCACCGTCGAGGTAGCCAGAGATCTGTTGGGGATGGTTCTGGTCCATGGTGAAACCGCGGGCATCATTGTCGAGACCGAAGCCTATCCCGGCGGCGACGATCTGGCCTCCCATTCGGCCCGCGGCATTACGGACCGCACTCGCGTCATCTTCGGCCCTCCCGGGCACGCCTACGTCTATCTCATCTACGGCGTCTACCGGTGCCTCAACATCGTTGCTGAACCGGACGGACAACCCGGCTGTGTGCTCATTCGCGCCATCGAACCCACCAGCGGGATTGAGATCATGAAGCGGCGGCGTCCCGCTGCTAAACGCGCCGAATCGTTGACCAACGGACCCGGAAAGCTAACGCTCGCGCTGGGCATTACCCGCAATCACTATGGCGTCGATCTCACCACGGGGCCGCTGCTGGTGCAACACCAGCCCGAACCGCCTCGATTTGAAATCGAGACCACGCCGCGCATCGGCATCACCCATTGCGCCGACAGGCCTCTCCGCTTTCTCATCAAGGACAATCCGTTCGTCAGCCGCGGCTGATCTGCTACCTTCAAATTTATGCTCAAATCGACCATCTTCCGCGAATACGACATACGCGGCATAGCCGAAACGGACCTGCTCAGCCCCGGCGTCGAAGTGCTGGGCAAGGCCATCGGCACGTACTTTATCCGCAAGGCGGGCAGCAACGCAATGACAATCCGTTCGTCAGCCGCGGCTGATCTGCTACCTTCAAATTCCTGCTCAAATCGACCATCTTCCGCGAAAACGACATACGCGGCATAGCCGAGACTGACCTGCTCAGCCCCGGCGTTGAATTGCTGGGCAAGGCCATCGGCACGTACTTTATTCGCAAGGCGGGCAGCAACGCAAGGAGAATCCATTCGTCAGCCGCGGCTGATCTGCTACCTTCAAATTTATGCTCAAATCGAACATCTTCCGCGAATACGACATACGCGGCATAGCCGAAACGGACCTGCTCAGCCCCGGCGTCGAAGTGCTGGGCAAGGCCATCGGCACCTACTTCATCCGCAGGGCGGGCAGCAACGTCAATCTCGGCCGTGATTGCCGCGTCAGCTCAGACCGCTTGCACGCCGCGTTACTCAAAGGGTTGCGATCGGCCGGTTGCCACGTCACCGATGTGGGCGTAGTCCCAACTCCACTCCTGTACTACTCAGCCTTTCACCTGAAAGCCAGCGGCGGTGTCATGATCACCGGCAGCCACAATCCTGCCGAATACAATGGCTTCAAAGTAATGGCCGGCAAGAGCACCATTCACGGTGCGGAGATTCAGGAGATCCTTCGCATCATCACCGAAGAGGACTTCGCATCCGGCGCCGGAAGCCACCAGACCTATGACATCATCACACCCTACGTGGACGAGATCGCATCCAAGTTCCACTTCCAACGCCGCGTGAAAGTGGTGCTCGATGGCGGCAATGGCACAGCCGGTCCCGCCATGCATCGTCTCCTTGAAAAGCTGAACGTCGATGCCACCGAAATCTTCTTCGAGATGGATGGCCGCTTCCCGAACCATCACCCCGACCCCACCGTTGAGGCAAACCTGACCCATCTGCAAGACGCCGTCAAAGCACAAGGCGCGGAACTGGGCATCGCCTTCGACGGGGATGCCGACCGCATTGGCGCAATCGATGAGAAAGGCACCGTCATCTGGGGCGACTACCTGCTGCTGATCTACGCCCGCGAAATTCTCACCCGCAAACCGGGAGCCACCTTCATTGGCGAAGTGAAATGTTCCCAAGTCCTCTACGACCAGATCGAAAAGCTGGGCGGCAAGCCCATCATGTACAAGACGGGCCACTCGCTGATCAAAGCCAAGATGAAAGCGGAGAATGCCGAACTGGCCGGCGAGATGAGCGGCCATATCTTCTTCGCGGATCAATACTACGGCTTCGACGATGCGCTCTACGCCGCCTGCCGCTTGATCGACATCGTGGCCAACTCCGGCAAACCGCTGTCCGCCCAAACCGCCGGACTTCCGGCGCTGGTGTCCACTCCCGAGATCCGCTTCGACACCCCGGACGAGATCAAGTTCGAAGTGGTAGCCAAGGTAGCCGCGCACTTCCGCAAGACGCATCAGATCTTTGATATCGACGGCGCCAGAGTTCTGTTTCCGAAAGGTTGGGGCTTAGTCCGCGCATCCAACACCCAGCCGGTTCTGGTGATGAGATTTGAAGCGGAGACTCCGGAACTACTCGCGGCGTACCGGGCAGAGGTGGAAGCCGCGGTAGCTGATGCGCAGGCCATAACAAATCGGGCTGGTTCGTAAGAACCAGCCCCTATTCAGGAGAAGATTTGACCAGGAAACAGTTGAGGTGTCCTCCGATTCCAACACCTCAACCAACTTCAGCATGACACGGATTGTACGGAACTGTGCTTGGGATTTGGTTGCAATTGTACTACTCATTCGGGACTATGCCGAACTATTCCGTGGAGGCTCGGCGAAGCCGGTCACAGAAATCTTTGACCCGGAAGCACATGAAAACAATCGAAAACCTGAAAACCTAAGTACTGCACGATTCTGGTACAGCGCTAAACTTGTCCTCAGCTAGCAGCACACCGCGCCTGGCGCGCGACAGGTCTTTGAAATCTGAATATGTTTTTAGTTTCGCGCGCCGAAGGTCTCGGTGCGCCCGGCCAGCGGTTTCACAATCGATCCGCCGCAAACGCCGACGCCGATGTTCAACAGCGCGTTCAGCAAGTTGTAGAGGACTGCGTAGATCATCTGTTCGGTCACCGGTTGTTTTCCCGGCAGCCGGAACGTCGCCGGTAATTCTTTGGTGATCTGCAGGCGGATCGAGTTCGGTAGCATGTACCCGGACCGGTCTTTCACATTTGCCACCGCAATCGGTGTCTGCAAGACAGCTCCGCTGTTTCCGTCCACGTAAAACTGGCAGCGCGAGAACCACCCGAGGTTACCCGGATCGGCGGCGTCGAACAACAGCAGCGGCGATTGGCGGCCGGGAGCCGACAGATCGATCGTCAGACTCCGGGCGCCATCGTCTAGTTTGAATTCGAACCCGGCTTGTTTGGCAATATTGCTGATGAAGTCGAGATCGAGTTCCAGCAGCAACAGCTTGTGCGAACCGGCTTGTAATACCTGCATCTAAGGTTATTCTAGCGCGGCCGAATATGCTTTCAGCGTCTGCTCATCAAAAATCACGAACAAAGCCAATGGAATACTGGTAGTTTTCACCACCTCAACCGCGATTCGCGCCGCTTCTGCCACCGGATAGCCGTATGCCCCCGTGCTAATCGAGGGGAAACTAATCGATTTCACCCCGAGTTCCTCACCGAGCCGCAAACAGCTTCGATAGGCGGATGCAAGCAATTCGGCCTCGCCTCCGCGGCCACCCATGTAGACCGGGCCCACCGCATGGAAAACGTACTTCGCCGGAAGCAACCCGGCTCCGGTAACCACCGCGCTTCCGGTGGGGCAGCCCTTATAGGCGCGTAGTTCCTGCATAATGGAAGGCCCGCCCGCACGGTGGATCGCGCCATCCACGCCGCCGCCGCCGCGCAGGCCGCTGTTGGCGGCATTGACGATCGCCTCTACCGGAATCTTCGTGATGTCGCCCAACCGCAGTTCAATAGCCATGCAGATATAGTAAAGGAGAATGCCGCCCGCCGACGTACTGGTTTTGTTTGACATCGATGGCACCCTGATACGCAAAGCCGGTCCGCATCACCGGCAGGCCCTGGTGGCCGCAATCCTGCGCGCTACGGGAATCGAAACTAACGACCACCAAATTCCTACACAGGGAATGCTGGACCGCGATATTTTGACAGTCATGCTGCGAAACGCCGGCGCCAGCCGCGCTGTGATTCGCGAAAAGATGCCCGAAATCGTCAGGCACGCCCAGAATATCTATGTGCGGACCTGTCCAAACCTGGAAGACAAGGTTTGTCCCGGAGTCCGAATGCTGCTTCGACGGCTGAACCGGCGTGCCGTTCCGGTCGGATTGGTCACCGGAAATCTGACCCGCATCGGATGGAAGAAAATGGAACACGCCGGCTTGAAGGAGTTCTTTCAATTCGGCGCTTTCGCTGAAATGGCTTCCAGCCGCGCGGGACTGGTTCGTATCGCTCTGCAACAGGCGCGGCGCGAAAGGCTCATCCATCGCGGAACCCGCGTATCCCTCGTCGGCGACCATCCGAACGACGTGGAAGCGGCAAAGAAAAACGGGGTCCAGTCTATCGCTGTCGCCACCGGAGTGGTTCCTGCTGAAGAACTCGCCGCTTGTACTCCAGACCTGCTTTTGCAGGACCTCCGTTCCCTGAGACTCCCGATGTTTTGGTACTAAAACCATGGCAGCATAAGTGCTCCATTAATAGTACTTAATTATTAAACTTTCAGCTACGAGACTCGATCAATGACTTGAGCTGAGAAGGTTCGATCCATATGCAACCAACCACGCAAAAATTACACACCTCCATTCCCCACCAGGAAAAAATTGCACTCCTTGTCGTCAGCCCTCACAAGGAAGACCGCGCCGCAGTCAGGCAGATCCTCCAGAACCCTTGCTGGCGAATAGATTACGCAGCGACTTTGGAAGATGCTGGAGAACGTCTTCGCGATAAAGTTGCATCCGTAATCCTCTGCGAGAGGGATCTTCCGGACGGATCCTGGAAGGATCTTCTACCCGGCTTACTCGGGTTGCCGGTGATTCCTTCTGTCGTGGTTATATCCCGTCAAGCCAACGACGATCTCTGGGCCGACGTCCTCAGCAGCGGCGCATACGACGTGCTTTCAATGCCATTTGATCGCCGGGAACTGATCCGGGTTGTTGGGATGGCTTGGCGCCAATCCTATACGAGAAATGTCGCAACGCGCAAGCCCTTCGGCCTAGGTTTCGCCCAGGCAGCCGCCAGTTGAACCTAGATCATTAAAAAATACAACCGACTGCCGTTTCAGTAATCCATAACCATACGGCAACCATGACTAGCCCCGCTCTGCTCTCCGAACTGCCGAGTGACCGAAATCTAATCGATAATCAGCTACGTGCGTTGCTTAAGCAGGGGGATTCCGACGGCGGCCCCGTGGCCGATGCGATGCGTTATTCCGTCCTCGGCTCCGGTCAGCGCATCAGGCCGTTAGTGGCGATTCGAACGGCGCGCCTCAAGGGTGTGGGCGGCCCAAAGTGGGTTGCCAGCTTACGTTCAGCCGCAAGCGTGGAACTGCTGCACTGCGCCTCCCTCATCGTGGACGACCTCCCCTGCATGGACGATGAACAAGTCCGCCGGGACCGCCCCACTGTACATGTTCGCTTTGGTGAAGCGACTGCAATCCTGGCAGCGTTCGGATTGGTCGCACTGGCTGCCCGGTCTGTAATCGAACTTGAGGGGACCCGCGCCGAGCGCGCAAGCTTTGTGGAGTTCCAAACACACTTACTGAAGGTCCTTGATGTCGGCGGCTTGATCACTGGTCAGTCTCTCGATCTGGCGCTTTGCGGAACAGAGCGGGAATGCAGCCGGGCCTTGATGACCGAGCTGAAAACGGTGCCACTGTTTGTTCTTTCGGTTCGCGCTGGACTGCTTCTCTCGAGCTCTTCGGCGTGCGAAGTGGAAGCTCTGCTCGAATTTGGACGCCGGTTCGGGATTGCCTATCAGATGACGGACGACCTACTCGACGGAGAGCAGTTCGACGCGGAGCCGGTGTTAGCGCAATTGGAATCGGCTAGGTATTGTCTACGTGATTTTGGAAACGACAGCCAGGGGCTGGAGGAGTTGGTCGATTACCTGCATGAAAGGGCCTGCCAAGACAATCGTAGTCATCGGTAGTGGTTTTGGCGGCCTTGCCGCAGCGATTCGTCTTCAGGCCCGCGGTTACCGCGTAACGCTTCTGGAGGCGCGAGACAAACCCGGAGGCCGGGCCTACGTTTACCAACAGGATGGCTTCACGTTCGACGCCGGTCCGACGGTAATCACCGCTCCGTTCCTGATTGATGAACTGTTTAACGCAGGCGGAGAAGCTACGGCAGACCACCTGCGGATTGTTCCCGTGGATCCCTTCTACCGGATCGAGTTTCACGACGGCCGGTCGTTCCAATACAACGGAGATGCGGCCGAAACCGAGCGGAGGATCGAAGCATTCGCGCCTGGGGAAGTGCCCGGCTACCGCAAGATGCTGAAACACGCGGAGGCTATTTTTCAGAAGGGCTTCGTTGAGATCGCCGACCGGCCGTTTCTGGAATTCACCGACATGATCAAGGTCGCTCCGGATCTGATTAAGCTTCAGTCCTACCGCACGGTCTATGGCTTCGTGGAGAAGTACATCAAAGACCCTTTTCTGCGGCGGGTGTTCAGTTTCCATCCTCTGCTAGTTGGCGGAAATCCGTTTCAGACAACCTCGATTTATGCTTTGATTCATCATCTGGAGCGGCATTGGGGCGTGCATTACGTAATGGGTGGAACAGGCGCGCTGGTGCGAGAACTGGCGGCGCTCTTTGAGCGGCTAGGCGGGACGATCCGCCTCTCAACACCCGTTCACCAAATTCATACCTGCGGCCACAGGGTGTGTGGCGTGGAAACGTCCAGCGGCGAATCAATCCCGGCGGATGTGGTGGTAAGCAACGCTGATATTGCCAATACTTATCGGAAGCTTCTGCCCGGTGCGCTGCGGCGCAAGAACACGGACGCGCATCTGGAATCGCTGCGGTACAGTATGTCGCTGTTCGTCATCTATTTCGGTACCTCTAAACAGTACCCGGACATCCAGCACCACACCATCATTCTTGGAGAGCGCTACCGGGAACTGCTGAATGATATCTTTAACAAAAAGCTGTTGGGAGAAGACTTTTCGCTGTATTTACACCGTCCCTCGCTGACCGACCCATCCATGGCACCGCCCGGCTGCGACTGCTTCTATGCCTTGATTCCGGTTCCGAACCAGCAGAGCGGCATTGAATGGACCGTACAGGCGGGCCCGTTCCGCGACCGGATTATGAAGTTTCTGGAAGAGCGCTATCTGCCGGGGCTTTCGTCCCATCTGCTTACGGAACGCGTCTTCACTCCCCTCGATTTTGAGACCACGCTGAATAGCTACGCGGGCGCGGGCTTTTCATTCGAGCCGGTGTTGCGCCAGTCGGCTTGGTTCCGTCCGCATAACCTCTCTGAGGATTTCGATAATCTATACTTCGTAGGAGCGGGCACACATCCCGGCGCCGGCGTGCCCGGCGTGCTTTCCTCAGCCAAGATTGCGGAGAACCTGATTTGCAAACGACTCCCGCTGTAGACGGTCTTTCGAGCCTTTACGCCCAGGCTGCGCTGGTAACTGCGAACGGATCGAAGAGCTTCTACTTCGCCACGCGCTGGTTTCCGCCGGACTTGGCTCGCGCCGCCCACGCAGTCTACTGGTTCTGCCGCCACACCGACGATCTGGTGGATGAATGCGCGAACGTGGATCAGGGCAGGGAAGACCTGGAGCAGTGGGCGACGCTGTTGAATGCGGCGCTCGCCGGCGAACCTTCCTCGCATCCGGTATTGCGGGTGTTCCTTGATACTGTGCAGCGCTATTCGATTCCCAGCGAGTATCCGCTGGATCTGATTGAAGGCATGCGCATGGACCTGGACGGCGTGCGCTATGCCACCTTCGCCGATCTGCGGAAGTTCTGTTACCGTGTGGCGTCGGTGGTGGGTTTGATGATGTCGCACGTCATCGGGTTTCGCGATCCGGCCCTGACGTACGCGATCGATCTTGGCATCGCCATGCAGCTCACCAACATTCTGCGCGATGTGGGGGAAGATCTGGAACGCGGCCGGATCTATCTACCCGCCGATGAGATGGAGCGCTTCGGTTACTCGGAATACGACCTCCGGCGGGGGGTACGCAACGACTCTTTTCGCGCATTGATGAAGTTTGAGGCCGCGCGTGCCCGCGCTTACTATGCGCAGGCGGAGCCGGGCATCGCGCTGCTCGATTTGCGTGGACGCTTTGCTGTGAAGGTTTCCTCCGACGTGTACCGGCAGATTCTGGCGCGCATCGAAGCGTCCGGCTACGACGTATTCCATCATCGCGCCGTGGTTTCTCCGGCAAGAAAGTATTGGATCACGGCACGCTCCATGGCGATGCCAATTGCGCGCCATCTTTGGAGGGCTTAGCCGGTTGCGCTTGCGATCCTCGATAGCCACACTCGCCGGACTCGCTGTGCATGATGCTGGCGCTTATCTGTTCGGCCTGCCGTTCTGGACAGACACGATTGCCGAGTGGATCATGGCGCGCACACCGTCGCGCTGGGCCGTTCCACTGCTGGAGATTTTCGGTCCTTGGGCGAAGCCGTTCGCCGTCACGGGCGGACTTGCCACCCTGGGCTTCGCGGTCCTGCTGGTAGCCCTGCTGCGGCGGCGGTGGATGTGGCCGGGTGCTGTGGTTGCCAGCTTGGCGCTGTCAAATATCTTCGGTTACTGGTCTCTCGCGGGGCAGATGCTCTTCTGGGTTCCGGCGATCACCGCGCTACTGGTACTGCCTCGCCGCGGTGCTCCCGCGCCGGCGGGCGCGGGTCTAAGCCGCCGTGAGGCGTTTGCGATGGTGGGCGGCACGGCAGCGGTTGCGGTCGAGAGCTATCTTCGAAACCGGTCGCTGGCAAGGCGCGCGGTGAAGCCAACCGCGCTTGCGCCACTGCCGCCGGGCCTCAATCGCGGCAGCTTCGGTGACGGTCTGGTGCGAAAGCGCATTACTCCGGTGAGTGAATTCTACGGCATGAGCAAGAACGCTGTAGACCCGGTGATCGACCCGGCAACCTGGCGGTTGAAGATCACGCGCGACGGAACGCCGGTCCGCGAATTCACTTACGCGGAATTGCTTTCGCTGCCGCGAACAGCGCGCTTCGTTACGCTCCGCTGCATCAGCAATACGCTGAAATCTGATCTAATGGGAACCGCCCACTGGAGTGGTATCTATCTGAATCAACTGCTGGATCAACGGGAACTTTCCGCCGGAATTGTCGAAATGGCCGTGATCGGCATAGACGGTCACGGAGACAGTTTTTCGTTAGACTATGCGTTTTCAAATGATACAATCTTCGCATTAGGCATGAACGGAGAGACGCTAAACCGCACCCACGGATTCCCGATACGGATTTTGACGCCGCGCTACTACGGGCTGAAGAATGTGAAATGGATATCGGAGCTGGCCTTTGTTTCAAAGCCTTATACCGGAACATGGCCCAAGTTGGGTTACACCAAAGAGCCGGTGATCCATACTGCATCGCACATCGATCGAGTGGAACGAACGCAGGGGCGAATCCGCTGCGGAGGCGCATCGTTTGCCGGCAGCCGCGGCATTCGCGCGGTGCAGATACGTGCCGATCACGGGCCGTGGGTAGATGCTACGCTCGAGCCGGCGCTATCTGAGTACGCGCTCACACGATGGGTGGCGGAGCTGCAAGCTGTTGCGTCCGCCGGCATGATCGAAGCCCGCGCGCAGGATGGCCTGGGTGCATGGCAATCGGACGTGGAGACGCCGCTGTTTCCAAACGGCGTCGATGGGCCGACCATCCGGAGCATCTCCTCTTGACCGTCTGGCTGGTGATCGGCGTCGCCGCTGGTATCTTCTTTTTCCTGATGAAATCCAGCCGCAATTACGAGGGTTTGCCGGAGCTTCCGGCGAGTCCCGGTGCGATGCCGCAAGACGTCACGGTGATCATTCCCGCGCGCAACGAAGGGAAGAACATCGAAAGGGTTGTAAAGAGTTTTCCGGGCGTGCCCGTCATCGTGGTAGACGACGATTCCAGTGACCGGACAGCGGAGTTCGCGTGTGCCGCTGGTGCGAAGGTGATCAAGGCGCCACCGCTACCCAAGGGTGCCGCGGGCAAGCCGAATGCGTGTCTGGCCGGGGCGAACGCCAGCGAATCGGATTACATCCTCTTCGTTGACGCCGACACTTATTACAAGCCGGATTTCCTTCCGTCGTTAATGGCCTACACGAGGAGCGAGTCGCTCGATATGGTCACCGCGTTTCTCAAACAGGATTGCGTAACGTGGTCTGAAAAGCTGATACTTCCCTACGCTTTCGCGCTGTACTTCTGCGGCGTGAGTGCGCAGAACGTGAACTCGAAGAACTCATTCGACGCGCTGGCGAATGGGCAGTGTCTCTTGTTCCGGCGGAGCATCTATAACTTCATCGGCGGGCACGGAGCGGTGGCGGACAGCATCATCGAAGACGTGATGCTCGCTTTCATTGCCAAGCGTCACCGGATCAAGCTCCGGGTGCTGCGCGCGGAAAATCTTGGCTCGGTACGAATGTATGAGGGCTTGGGCGCAATCTGGCGGGGTTTTGAAAAGAACTCGTTCCGGTTCCTGCTCATCAACCGATGGTGTGGGGCGCAGGTGGTGTGCTCTTCCATTCTGTTAACGTCGTATGCTCCGTTGATGGGGTGGTTGATCTGGAACGAACTGTGGGGCTTGGCCGTATTGTTCGGCATAGTGCCCGCCGTCCTTCTGCGCAGTTGGTATGGAAGCATCGGTAGATCGCTGTTTTCGCCAGTTGCGATCTACGTCTTCCAGTGTATTGCGATCTCCGCGATGTTTTCGAGCTTGCATGGGCGCGGGGTGCTGTGGAAGGGCCGCAGGGTTTGATGTGATACCCAGGTATAGCGTCCCTTGGGATCTGGTTTTCGGATTAACTTCCTATATCCGGGCGGGCCGGGTGCGATCCGTGGACGAATTTACCGCAGCCGCGGTGAGCCGAATTCAACCGGAGCCGCGCGTTGAGGGTGTTTCGAACCTGCCTGCCGCCCCGCGGTTTTTACTGGTGGCGAATCATTACCAGCGAAAAGGGCTCTGGATTCTGCACCCGGCGGCGGTGATCACGCAGGTGATCCGGAAACACTACGGGCCCGGAGATCCGCCGATACGCTGGATTGTGACCGCGAACTGGCCGCCGATTCGCATCGGCAAGTGGCGTATTCCTTCGCCTGGTGACGTGCTGTTGCCGAAAGTCGCAAACGCGCTGGCCTGCTATCCTGTCTCTTTTGCGAAGAACAATCCTGGATATACCGCGAGCTCGTTGCGGCGGATACTTCGCGAGGCACCGACGTTGAACCGGCCGATCGGACTGTTCCCGGAAGGCGTAGCCGGAGCGGCTGGCCGGCTTACCGATCCTCTGCCTGGGGTGGACCGGCTGATCGCGCATCTGGCGAAGTTGGGTCTGCCGGCAGTGCCGGTCGGAATTTCTGAAGCGGACCGGATGGTGATTCGAATCGGGGCGGCAGTGAGCGTGGAAGAGTTGAGGAGCAGTCTGGATGCGGCGCGATTACTGATGGGACGTATTCAGGGTCTTAATAGCGGAACCGGAAGTTAGAATCCGGATGCGATCCGTCTTCATCGAACGCCTGTCTAAAACATTTGACACACACCGGACTGAATCGTAGTGGAAAAACTGCCTGTACCGCCGAGGCAAAGTTTTTGTGGGCGAATATAAGAAAGGATCTGCAGCGGACTCTTGTACAAATTACGTCGATGACAACGGTGTTGGCGTTAGGAATCAATAAACGGGGATCTGGTGTGCTTGCGCCATTTCGCAGTAACGCGGGAGCCGTCGGACCGCCCCGGCAAGCATGTGAAGCCGGGTTGAAACTGACCTAACACTGGCGATCTGGTGTAGCAGAGTAACTGGCCTGCCGGGTTATAAGCCGGTTTCTGTACCTCTTTTGGAGGCGGTAGTCATTCGTCTGGGCCGGACATTACTGCCCGGCTCTAGCAACCTACCCGGAAGTTTAACGGAGCGGGCCGCTCCTTCTCCCCTATTTGGTCTTGCTCCGCATGGGGTTTTCACTGCCATCCGAATTACTCCGGACGCGGTGCGCTCTTACCGCACCTTTTCACCCTTACCGC
>JANYCV010000169.1 GCA_025360145.1 Acidobacteriaceae bacterium | reverse complement strand
AAAATTGCAGCCATGCTCCACATCTAAGTATTCATTCAGAGGTGAGTCTACCCTGATAGGCGAGGGCCTGTGAATTTGTTCTTCGGCAAATGAGGGATTTCAAGGCGTTTGCGCAGTGTGCAACGCGGAAATGTTCGATATCTTAAAGATCCGGTGACGTAAGAACAAATCGCAAGGCCGGTCCAGTTCCTCTCCGGCAAGCATCCGTTCCATCAATCGTGATAGGATTTGCCCATTGGAGGACGACAGATGGCTCACTGTTCCAGACGTGATTTTCTGAAGACCGGATTCGCAGCAGGCGCACTCGCAGGCATGGGAAGCCTGCCCATCCGTGCGGCGGGCGGGACCGCTACCGATTGGGTAACGCTGGGAAAGTCCGGCGTTAAGGTGACGCGGCTCGCGTTTGGCACCGGATCGTTCAGCGGGAGGACACAGCGGGAACTGGGCCAAGACCAATTCACAAGCCTGGTGCGCCACGCCTACGACCGGGGCATTCGCTTTTTTGAGACCGCCGAGTCCTATGGCGAGATGCACAAGATGCTAGGCATCGCGCTGAAGGGCATCCCGCGCGACAGTTACCGGCTGATGTCGAAGGTGACGACGACTGAAGGCGTGAATCCGCAAGCGAAGATTGATGAGTTGCGAACGCTCGCACGAACCGATTACTTCGACGTGATGCTGCTGCACTACCAGCACGTGGCGACGTGGCCGAAAGACACGGTGCGGTGGCAGGACGGGGTTCTGGAAGCGAAGCACAAGAAGGCAGTGATCGGACACGGCGCGTCGGTACACGGGCTGCCGGCGTTGCGCCAGTTTCCAGGAAACAAGTGGCTCGAGGTCGCGATGATCCGGGTGAACCACAAAGGCACCAAGATGGACGCGGAGGACTATAACACGAGCGGTGCGGGAAATGTGGCGGAGGTGGTCACGCACGTGAAGCAGGTCCGCGCGGAAGGCATGGGCGTGATCAGCATGAAACTGGTGGGAGAAGGCGCCTTTACGACTCGCGAGGACCGGCAAGCGGCAATGAAATACGCGTTCCGCAATGCAGGCGTCGATTGTGTGACGGTTGGTTACAAGAATACGGCGGAAATCGACGAGGCTATTGAGAATCTAAATCTGGCGCTCGCCTAGGCAAGCGAGCGCGAGACAGCGTTTTTCCGGTTCGAACTCGCTGGACGAAGAAAACGTGAGCTGTTACCTGTGGGGAACCGCCGGAGTTTGTCCCGATGCCGGCGCTTCGTTCGCGGTTGTAAGCTGGCTTCGCGGGAATGAATACTATCTCGCCAGAATCGATTCCAATTGTCCTGGGGCAAGAAGACGACGGCCGTTTGCGGGCCGACATCGAAACGATGCCCGAATTGATGGCGTAGATCCCTGCGCGATGCCGTTGAATGAGCACAATTTTTTGATCGGTTCCCCTGAGCGGTTGAACACGCTTGCGCATCTGATTTATTGCAAGCGGATCGCGGATCTGCTCATTCTGGAAAATTGGAGTTGGCCGGCGATACTGGCGATCGGAAGCTTTCTTAGAGAAGGTCTTCAGAACGGAGAGGAATCTACCGGCCACGTTACCGTGCAGCCCCACCAAATTCCTTTATAATTTGAAGATGCCAGAGATACGCCACAGTGTTTGCGCGCTGGATTGTCCGGATGCTTGCGGACTGGTGATACAGGTAGAGAACGGCGTGGGGTCGAAGCTGCGCGGCCGCGCGGATCATCCAATTACCCGCGGGTTCCTGTGCGGCAAAGTTGCCAAGTATCTGGAGCGGGAGTACTCGCCGGACCGGTTGCTCTATCCGCAGCGGCGGGTGGGCGCGAAGGGAGAGGGGCGCTTCGAGCGAATCTCGTGGGACGTGGCGCTGGATACCGTCGCGGACAAACTGAAAGGCATTGCAGAGGAGTTTGGCTCCGAGTCGATACTTCCTTACAGCTACGCGGGCACGATGGGTTTCTTGAATGGCGGCGGCATGGACCGGCGGTTCTTTCACCGCCTGGGGGCATCGCGGCTGGATCGGACCATCTGTTCGGCCGCTGGGATGGTGGGGACCAACGAGGCGCTGGGATCGCGCTACGGCACCGAGCCTGAGCAGTTTGTGCACTCGAAACTGATTATCGCCTGGGGCGCGAATATTCTGGGCACGAACGTCCATCTGTGGCCGTTCATTGTGGAAGCACGGCGGAAGGGCGCGAAGTTCTACACCATCGATCCGGTGAAGACGCGGAATGGACGGCTGGCGGACAAGCACTTCGGCGTTTATCCGGGAAGCGATCTGGCGCTGGCGCTGGGCCTGATGCATGTGATCATCGGCGAGAATCTGCACGATGCCGATTATGTCGAAAGGTACGCCACCGGGTTCGAGGCGCTACGGGAACGGGTGAAGAAGTATGCGCCTGAGCGCGTCGAGGCACTGACCGGGATTCCGCGCGACGACATTGTCGCGCTGGCCCGCGAGTATGCGACAACGCGGCCCGCGGTGATCCGGCTGAATTACGGGGTGCAGCGGAGTGAGCGGGGCGGCAGTGCGGTGCAGGCCATCTCATTGTTGCCGGTGCTGGTGGGTTCGTTTCGCAATGCCGGCGGGGGAATTCAGCTTTCTACCTCGCAAGGCTTCCAGGTGAACCGCGCGGGCTTGGAGATGCCGGAATTGCAGAAGCTGTCCACGCTTGGGCGCGAGACGCGGCTGGTGAATATGTCGTCTCTGGCCGAAGCGCTGAACGACTTAGACGGCCCGCGGGTGAAGGCGATGGTGGTTTACAACTCGAATCCGGCGGCGATTGCGCCGTCGCAGAATCGGGTGCGGATGGGCTTGCGGCGGCCGGATCTGTTTACGGTTGTACTGGAACAATTTCAAACCGACACCGCCGACCACGCGGATATCCTGCTGCCGGTGACTACGTTTCTGGAGCACACCGATCTGTACCTGGCATACGGGCATTACTATCTGCAACTGGCGCGGCCTGCGCTGCCTGCACCCGGCGAGACGAAATCGAATGTCGAGATTTTCCGGTTGCTGGCCGGGCGCATGGGTTTCGAAGAGCCTTGTTTTCTGGACTCGGAAGACGATATGATCCGCACGCTGCTTGCGAGCGATCATCCATACGTGAAGGGAATTACGCTGGAACAACTGGACCGGGAACAATTTGTCCGGCTGCACATTTCCGAACCAGGCACGCCGTTCCTGCCGTTTGCGGAAGGCGGATTCGGGACGCCGTCGGGCAAGGCCGAGTTGGGCAAGGACAATCTGGAATATACAGCGCCGGTGGAATCGCGTTTGGGGTCGCAGGAGTTGCGGGCGCGCTATCCTTTAGAACTGATCTCCTCTAAGAACGACGACAGTATGAATTCCACCTTCGGCAACCGCGCCGATACTGATCGGCAAACGGACCGGCTGGCGATGTGTGCGGAAGACGCGGCGGCGCGCGCGATTGTCAACGGCGACCGGGTCCGCGTGTTCAATGAACGCGGCAGTTGCCTGCTTACCGCGGACGTGGACGGAGTGGTGAACGCGGGCGTGGTGAGGGCACCTTCAGTGCGGTGGAGCAAGAAATCGGCGAACGGGCAAGGGATCAACGCGCTTACGGCGGAGAGGTTGACGGATTTGGGCGGCAGTCCGGCGTTCTATAGTTGTCTAGTACAGGTTGAGAGGTGCGGGGATTGAAGTTTACAATTTCGGTATTGCTATGTGCAGCGCTGGTGGCGGGTGGAACCGGGTGCAATCGGGCGAAGAAGACGCGCGTGGAGGCGACCGACGAAGCCGGGCCTACATTGGCGGCGGTGGTGAACATGGCGGACGCGCGAGCCTCTGTTCAGTTGCTGAAAGGCTTCCATGATGTGGAAGGGAACGCCTGGCGCTGGACCATGGGGAAGTTTTCGGTGACGCTGCGGCCTCCGCTGAATGCGTCGCAGAAGGGCGCGACGCTGGTGGTGAAGATGAGTATTCCCGAAGCCATCATGGGGCAGGTGAAGTCGACCACTCTCACCGCGAATGTAAACGGCGCGGCCATTGCGGGCGAGACCTATACGAAAGCGGGCGAATACACTTATTCCAGAGATGTGCCTGCGTCCGCGCTGGGCGCCGATGCAGTAACGGTGGATTTCGCGTTGGATAAATTCCTACCGCCGGGAGTGGCGGATCAGCGGGAATTGGGAGTGGTGGTAAGCTCGATCGGCTTCGAAGCAAAATGACGCGCGTTGGGCGCGCCGCCTATTGGACCATCCCCAGTCTGCTCTGTCTGGCGCTTTACTGGCTCGGACTGAAGGCGTGGTTTTTTCAGGAC
>JANYCV010000093.1 GCA_025360145.1 Acidobacteriaceae bacterium | reverse complement strand
TCACAACCAAGGAGCACACAATGACTCAGTTCGGACGCAGACAAATTCTCTATTTTCCCGTTGGATCGGGCACTGGTGGAATTGGATCAGGCACTGGTGGAATTGGATCAGGCTCGGGTGGAGTGGGTTCCGGTACGCCACGGCCCACAGCGCTCAGCGCCGACGGAGGTCTGATCCCGGATCCCAATTCCCGGCGCACAGATTTGGATTCACTGCACCCTGCCATGCGCGACTCCGTAGTTCATCTGTTAACCCGGTTGGATGCGGAACAAATCCCGTTTCGTTTGTTTGAAGGATTCCGGTCGCCTTGGCGGCAAGCATGGCTTTACGCGCAAGGTCGCACGCGGTCGGGGGCCAAAGTCACGAATGCCGAGCCCTGGGAGTCGTACCACCAGCACGGGCTCGCCGCGGATTTTGTTTTGTGGCTCAACAATCAATGGAGCTGGAGTACGGTTGGCGCGCACAAGCGCTATTGGAAGCGTCTTCAGGAAATTGGTAATGAAGTTGGGCTGGTACCGTTGACCTGGGAACTCCCGCATCTGCAAGTGGCTGATCTAAAAATTGCTGATCTGCAGAGAGGCATCTATCCGGATGGTGGCGACGATCCGTGGCGCGACAATCTGGAGGCCGCGGTAGTCGGGTGGACTGGCGAGCCTGCTGCGCCGGCCTTTGCGTCACCGCGTCCGGAAATGCCGACCAGCCCCCGCTGAGCCCGCAACGTGCCACGGCTTACCCCCCCCGCAGTATGCTGTAAGATTGCGGAGGCGAATGCTTGCGTTATTGAACGGTCTTCTATTCGATGGTTCCGGTAATCCACCGGTCCACGGCAATGTACTAATTGACGGTGATCGCATTGTGGATGTGGGGTCATCGTCTCATCCCCAAGATTGCGAAACTCTCGACTGCACGGACCTCGCCATCGCCCCTGGCTTTATCGATCTTCACAGCCATTCCGATTTGCAGGTCCTTGAAGACCGCATGGAGAAGGTGAAGCAGGGAGTCACCACTGAAGTGGTGGGCAACTGTGGCTTCTCTCCGTTTCCGCAATCCGGCGATCCTCGAACTTTGCACGAGTTCGGCGCCGGTATCCTCGGCCGCCCCGATGGCTGGGGCTGGGCAACGGCGAAGGAGTATTTGGAGACCGCAGGCAAAACCTGTACGAAGCTGCACGTGGCTCCGCTGATCGGACACGGCAGCCTGCGCATCGCCGTCGCGGGATTGCGGCAAGGGTTGCTTTCCTCAAGTGAGCTGGACCGCATGTCCGGCTTGCTCGAAGACGCTCTCGACGCTGGGTGCCCAGGGTTCTCCACTGGCCTGATGTATGCGCCGGGATCCAGCGCGGCCAAGGAAGAATTGGAGCTTCTCATCAAAGTCGTGGCGCATAAAAACAAACTTTACGCCACTCACATGCGCAGCTATTCCACCGGGCTGGTGGATGCGGTGCGGGAGCAATTGGACCTCGCGCGCGCCACCGGTTGCCGTTTGCAGATCTCGCATTTGCAGGCAGCGGGCCGCGCCAACTGGGGTTTGCAGAAACCGGCGCTCGATGAAATTGAAGCAGCGCGGTCGCAGGGCATCGACGTGGAATTCGACATCTACCCCTACCAATGCGGCAGCACGGTATTGACGCAATGGCTGCCACAGTGGGCGCTGGATGGCGGCACCGAAAAGCTTCTGGACCGGCTGGTGGATCCGAGCATTCGAAAGGGCTTGCTGGCAGAGGTGGAGCAGCTACGGGCGCAGCTTTGGACGGACATCACCATCTCGGCCGTGGCGACCGAGGCGAACGAAAACCTCGTCGGTATGAATATCGCGGAGATAGCGGAGCAACGGCGCACAGATCCCGCTGAAACCGTTTTGAATTTGCTGACGGAAGAGCGCGCTGCCGTCAACGTCATCTCGTTCAATCAGAGCGAAGACAATCTGCACGAGTTGATCGCGCATCCGCTTTGCTCCATCATCAGCGATGGTTTTTACGTCAAAGGAAAAGCCCATCCCCGTCTATACGGCACGTTCCCGGAACTGCTGGGGACGGTGGTCCGCGAAAAATCCTGGCTTGCCTTGCCGGAAGCGATTCATAAGATCACAGCGAAGCCGGCATCGCGATTGAAGCTGCGCAACCGTGGACTCTTGAAGAAGGATTACTTCGCCGATCTGACAGTCTTCGATGCGGGCCACATTGCAAGCCGGTCCACCTACCAAACGCCCGCCTTGGACCCGCTCGGCATCGTGAAGGTGTTCAAAGACGGGCATGCGGTTTATGATGGAGCAACATGAATCGCCGCTGGATCGTTGTCGCGCTTATTTTCACCGGAATACTGATCAGCTACATCGACCGGGGCAACCTCGGCATTGCCGCCAGCGCCATGATGCGCGAGTTCCAATTCCCTCCTTCCTCCATGGGAATGTTGTTGTCCGCCTTCTTCTGGACATATGCCATCTTCCAAATTCCGGCGGGCTTCATTGTGGACCGCATTGGAATCAAGCGGGTGTACGCGGGCGCATTTCTGCTGTGGTCTCTTGCCTCCGCTGCCATTGCGTTGAGCCGCGGCTTACCCGATATCCTGGGCCTTCGTCTGGTCTTGGGTCTGGCCGAAGCCGTCGGGCCAATCGCCAGTCTCTCCTTCATACGGCGCAATTTTTCAGGAGCTGAACAGGGGCTTCCCACGGCGATTTACATTGCCGGCCAAAATGCGGGGCCCGCGATTGGTGCGCTGCTCGGCACCTTACTGATCGATCAATTGGGCTGGCGCGCGATGTTCGCCATCACCGGACTGGGCGCGCTTATCTGGCTGCCCTTCTGGTTGTGGCTTGCGCCCCCGGACCGCGTTGCCCCAGTGAAACCCGTTGAACGCCAACAGCCCGAATTGGATATGCCATGGAAGGCAACGCTGCGGAACAGAACCTTCTGGGCAATGTCGTTGAGCATATTTCTGTCCTCGTATTACTGGTTCTTTCTGCTTACCTGGGTGCCCACCTACCTCACCACCACGCGCGGATTCACCACGCTGGAGATGGGCCGGGTCCTGTCAACCCCGCTGTTCATCATGGCGGTGGTGAATATCATCGCCGGATCGCTCGCGGATCGTCTGGTGAAGCGCGTAGGCTCAGTGTTCCGGGTGCGCGTAATGTTCGCTGCCGCAGGGTACACCGGAGCCGCAGCGGTGTTGTTGCTGCTGGTATTCCCGGGCAGGGAAGTGGTGCTCCCCATCCTGATTGTCTCCATTTGTTCCGTGGGACTCGGCAATTCCAACTATTGGGCCATCTCACAGCATGCCCCGCCCGCTGGCATGGTGGGGCGCACCATCGGTTATCTGAATACGGTGGCGCAACTGGCAGGGGCGGCGGCTCCGCTCATCACCGGCTGGATACTCGGGCCGCAGAAGCAATTTGGCATTGCTCTTGGGATTGCCGGAGTTTGTCCACTGCTGGCGGCCGTCTGTCTGCTTGTGGCCGGTGCGAACGGGCTAGAGCGATTCAAGACGATTTGGGCTGGTGACTTGGAGCCCGTTACTTCACCGCAATAATCGAAATTTGTTCCAGCGTAGGCCAGCGGCCTTCCGCATCGGGCTTGCGCTCGCCAGGTGGAACTTGCTGCACCGTAGTGCGGGCCGGCATCACACCGTCCTCGAAGTATTGGGCGTACACGCGATTCATGGTGGCGAAGTCGCTCAGGTTGTCCAGATACACATTGCTCGCCACCACGTTTGAAAAGTCCATACCGGCCTCTTCCAGTCCGTCCAGAAGATTGCGCATCGTCTGCCGCAACTGATGCTCCACCGTGGAAGCATAAATTCCACTCTTCGGTCCAGGGATGAATCCCGATTTCGCGGAACAATAAAGCGTGTCACCCGCAAAGACGCAGGGGCTCGCTGTGGAGCTCGGCGGCATGTTCTTGGGCCGCACGGCTCGCCGCTGCTGCACGTCCCGCACGGCGATGCCGCTGAACTCGATGCTCGCTCCGTCCGGCAGATCGTTCACCCGAATGGTTGCGCGTGCCGGTGTATTCCCAAATTCGAAGTGGCTGGCATAGACTCTGTTCATCACCTCCATCGGCATTTTGCCGGTCAGGTAAGGATTGACGAACACCAGGTTCTTGTAGTCCATACCCGCTGCTTGCAGGGTTTGGCGCATGCTCTCCATCGATAGCTCCACTTGCTCGGCTGGATCGTCCGGAATCTTTCCAGTCTTCCCATCGCGGCCGGGAAAGCCCGAAAGAAACAATCGCTCACCCACAAGAATGCCCGGTGCGAATGCAGACGTGGCGGGATAACTCGCAGGCGCTACCCGCTTTTTCCGTGCAAGATCCTTGACTGCCACCGCGTTCACTTCCACGGGAGTTCCGGGAAACGATGCCACCCCGATCATGGAACGTGCGGGCGAATTGTTGGGGAAGAATTCTTTCCACACAAGATTCAGCGTGTCTTGTTTCTTGGCATCGGTTAAATAAACCTGCGCCATCACCACGTGCTCCATCGTCAACCCTGCGGCTTCCACAATCGCCTTGATGTTTCCGAAGCACTGGCGCAGTTGATCGTCCGTGGACGCCGCCATCGATCCATCCGCCTTCTTTGCCACCTGACCCGAGACGTAAAGAAATTCTCCAACCATCACCCCGGGGCTATACGGGCCGCCCCTCGGGCCGATCAATTTCTTCTCCGCGGCATGTGCCGGATGAAGCATCGCAAGAAGAGGTAAAAAACAGAGGAGGATGCGCATAGCTAGGCACAAGAATACAGAATCCCAGCGCCCGCATCAAGTTGGCACGGCGGGCTTCAAATCTGATATCCTGCATCCATTGTGTTTTTGAATCGACGGGCATTTCTGGCTCAATCGGCCGCTGGCCTCATCGAAGGGCAGCGAAGCCGTTTGATTATCGACACTCACCTTGAGGTATGGACCTTCGATCCAAAGTTTCCGTTCCATCATCCGGAACGCCCTGACCTGCTGCGCGTTCCCATGGAAGCGCCCATCGAGAACCAGGTTCAGCAGATGAAAGATTTTGGACTTCGGTACACGGTGTTGGTCAATCCCAGATTTTACGGTTGGGACAATTCGTATATCGATCACGCACTGCATCGCTATCCGAATCTGTTCGTGGCGCACGGACTGCTCAATCCGGAAGACCCGAAGATCGTCGATAATTTGCGTTATTGGATTGCGCAGCGTGGATTCCAAGGGATGCGCTTCAGCCCGATATATCACCCGAAATCCACATGGTTGAATTCAAAGCAACACTACCCGTTGTGGCGCGAAGCGGAGAAGTTGGGCGCGGTCTTCAACTACTATATTCTTCCGCATCAGATGCCAATGCTCGAAGATATGGCCGAACGTTTCCCCGGAGTGAAAATCGTGATCGACCATCTGGGTAAACCCGATCTTCACCTGGCCGACCCATGGCCGGAGTTCCGGAAAATGTTCCGCCTAAAACGATTTCCCCAGGTGTGGGTCAGCGCGTCCGAGCCCTACGAGCTGTCGCTCGGGAAAGACTTCCCATACCCGGACACCATTCCGTTTTTCAAAGCGACGTATGAAGAATTCGGGGGCAAACAGATCATCTGGGGCACCGGCTATCCCCGCCCGCGCTGGGAATTGCCGATGGATAAAGAACTCGAATTTGTGGACAAGATTCTTGCGTTCTACTCGGACTCGGATCGAAAATTAATTCTGGGAGAAAATGCGCTGCGAATCTGGAAGTTCCCGGGTCAAGCTAAATGAAGATTGACAGCGTAGTGATCACGCACGTTCGCGTGCCGCTTGTAGAGCCGTTCCGCATCAGCTCAGGCGCGGTTACCGCGAAGGACGGAATTGTCGTCGCGTTGCATTCAGACGGATTGATCGGCTACGGGGAATCCTCGCCGATGTCCGGAAGTTTTTATTCGGGCGATACCCCGGCCAAATCGTGGGACGAACTTTGCAACGTGGTGGTGCCGGCGATTGTCGGCAAGACCTTCGACGACCCTGAG
>JANYCV010000086.1 GCA_025360145.1 Acidobacteriaceae bacterium | reverse complement strand
CTGTGCCGGATGTCCTTTCCGTGATCGAAAGATCGCGGCCCCATTGAAGCATTCCTCAGCGGATCTCGACCTACGCAATTGAAACCTTTCCGTGATCGAAAGATCGCGGCCCCATTGAAGCGGCACGAGCTTGTTCGGGCAGGGGTGACGCAATGACTTTCCGTGATCGAAAGATCGCGGCCCCATTGAAGCGTATAGATCGGCCTGATCGCCGCATCGATTGTTTCGCTTTCCGTGATCGAAAGATCGCGGCCCCATTACACCCGGGCTTCGCGGATGTCGTCCAGCGCAGCGCAAAGCCCTAGCACCGCGACTGTTCAGATCGCTCTTAAGAACGCCAAAAGATCCGCCTTCTCAGGCGTGGTGAGACGCGTGCCGAGTATCAGGTTGAAGAATTCCACAGTGTCCTCCAAGGTGAGCAAACGCCCGTCGTGCAGATAAGGCGGAGAGTCCTTGATTCCACGAAGCGGGAAGGTCTTAATGGGGCCGTCGGCCGACGCCATTTCGCCATTCACCATGCGCGGAGTGTAGAAGCGCTCGGCGCGCAGGTTGTGCATCGAATTGTCAGTGTAATACGGGCCAGGGTGGCACACGGCGCATTTGGCCTTTCCGAAGAACAACGCTTCGCCGCGGAGTTCGGACGGGGTGGCTTTTGCAGTATCGAGTTTGCCGTCGATCCCGAGTTTCGGCCCGGGCGGGAAATCGAGCAACTCCTGGAACTCCGCCATGAACTGGACCTGGCTGCCCCGGTCGAGAATGTTGACGCCTTTCTTGGTGGCGATGACGGGGTCGCCGTCAAAGTAGGCGGCGCGCTGTTCAAATTCGGTGAAATCTTCCACCGTCTTGAGGGCCCGCTGCGATCCGAAGAGGCGCTGGATGTTTACGCCGCGGAGTGTCGGCGTCTCAATGCGATGACGGAATTCCTGCGGCCGGATGTCGCCAACAAGGTGAGCCGCGCCGTTGGTGTGGCCGTTGGAGTGACAGTCAAAGCAAGCGACGCCGCGGCTGATGCGCTCCGATCGCCGGTCCTCGGTCTGGTTGAATTGCTGTTGGGCAAAGGGAGTGAGCAAGAGCCGGACACCTTCGAGCTGCTTGGGATTCAGGATGCCGTTGAACAGATCGAAGAAGTTCTCGATGGTGACCTCTTTGCCTTGCGAAACGTCGCCCAGATCCGGCCGGGTTGTGAGGTAAATCGGCGCTGGAAACTCGGGCAGGAAATGATCCGGCAGGTCGAAATCAAGGTCGAAGCGGGTGAGGTCGCGGTCCTCCTGCTTTTTGATTTCGTCAATGTGGAACTTGGGGAACAGCATGCCGCCTTCAGGATGATTGGCATGGGGAAGCGGCAGGAAGCCTTTGGGAAAGATGTCCTTTTGACGGACGGCGTCGGGCGTCATCTGCGCCAGCGCGTCCCAGGTTGTGCCGGGCGGGAGTTTGGCGCGGACTCCTTCCTGAACGGCCTTGCCCTTCGACATGGTGACGCCTTTCGAGGGGCGGTTTGCCATGTCGTAACGTTCTTCGAGCAGGGCCAACTGGCGCTTCATGATTTCCGGCTTGGCGGCTTTCATGCGGGCGACGACTGATGGAAACGGCTCGGTGATGACTACCGGGGCGTAGCTGGAGGACTTTTTTGGAGGGTCCTGGCCAGAGACTACGCCGATTGCCGCGAACACAGAGGCGGTGACTATGGAAAGTTGCTTCATGGTTGGTATGTTATCTCAGTACTGGATGGTGTGATGCTTGCGGGGGTGGGATGTTTCGGCTTTTTGATTGTGTGCGCAGCCTATCGGTTGAACAGGTAGGCGTAGAAGCCGGCGCACTCGCGGAGGATAGAGATAAATTCGCCTTCCTGATCTCGCTGGCGTGGATGGCCGTGAGGCGGGTGTTGTTACCGATGCGGTTCGTGATGATCTGGGCCGGTGGGAGGAACCAGCGGGTTGGTCTATGGCGTCGCCGGAGCACAATCGAAGGGTAGCGTGAGTTTTTAGGGCGTTATGATTTTGGTGAGGAATGGGAGATTCCGGTTGTTTCTTCAGTGGCCGAGTTTCGGCGTTGGCTGTGGAGTATAAAAAGACGTCGGGGAAGAAGATCGATGCGTAGAGCGATTCGATACAGTTCTCGCCACGGATGGGTAAACGTATTTGGAGCCAGGTGAATCCGCCGCACGTTCCGGAGTTGATCGCGCCGGGGTTGATGCATCTGGCGGTTCCCGGCGTTCGCGGGGCGGGATGAAGCCAAGTTCCGGGCGAATTCCAAGGCATGGGAGTTTTCCGCGGCGCAGCCCAGTTCGTATCGAAGGCCTGTGAACTGGCGGGTGATGGAGTAGTCGGAAAATGGGAAGCGTTCGACTTAGCGAAAAATATGCGGTCATGAGATAGTGGTGTGACATCTTCGCCGCGTCTCCCAAACAATGAAAGCAATTACAAATCAGACAAGCTTCTGGGGTGATACCTGGTGCGGGGGAACCTGTATTTGAGCGGGCGGAAGAAGAAGATCCGGCCGGATTTGGGTGGGACCAATACGCTTGCGTTGCTGGAGAAAGTGGCCGCCGAGGCGCTTCGGCTTCGCGATGAGAACAAGCGGCTGAAGGCGGAATTGAAGACGGCTTTGAAGCGGGCCAAGCCGGCAATGAAGACGGTGAAAGCCGAGGTTGTGGCGGCGCTGGCGCCTGCGGCAGGAAAGAAGCCGAGGCCGCGGCGTCAGGCTTTGGGTACGGGTCTGGCCCGGTTTCTGGGCGCGCGGCGGCCTTCGTGATTTATAGCGGGGCGGCGCAGGCGAAGTTTTGCGCCTCGTCTATGCTGCCGCTTCCTTTGTACCTGGCTACCTGCGGGTAGGGGCAGAGTGGA
>JANYCV010000063.1 GCA_025360145.1 Acidobacteriaceae bacterium | reverse complement strand
TTTTATCGCGATTCCTCTCCACTGGGCGGAGGAAAAATTCGTGGGCGCGTGCGGAACGATAGGGTGGAGCGGCCGTGGCGTTTCCATCGGCGGCTGAATCTGGTGATTGAGACGCGGTACACCGGAAAATCGAAAGTGAATGAATTTGAGAAACTGCGCGCCGATTTGATTTCCGATTTCACCGGGAAGAAGGCCGCACAAATCCGTCTGCGCCCCGCCGGAAGGGTGGCGCTTGAGTGGGCGAGACTGGAGACTGAGGCGTAATCATGGCAGATGAGCAAGCACCGCAACAACAAGCGGTAGCGGATAAACCGAAAGAGAATCGTCCTCCACGCGAAGGCCGTCCCGGTGGCAGCAACCCGCCGCGTGCGGGTGGCGGCGGAGAACGCCGGGAAGGTGGCCCGCCGAGAGGCGACCGGCCGGGCGACAGAGGCCCTGGCGGAGATCGCGGGCGGGGTGATGGGCGGGGTGACGACCGGCGGGGTGGTGGAGACCGTCCGAGATTCGACGGCCCTCCTGAAATCGATCTTGAAAAACTGATTGCCGACAGTCTGTATCTGGATAACCAGGCCCATGGCGTCGTGAGCCGCATGCGCGATATGGATTCCGGCACCAAGAGCCAACTGCGGCGCTTTTACAATGCCGTGCGGCGCGCTTGCCGTACTCCGGAAAATGAACGCCAGCACGAGTTCGTCATGCTGCGAGCGCGCTTGGCCTACACCATTGCGCGCCATTCGCTGCGCAGTCTGGATATGCTGGAAAAGCTGTTGCTGCAGGTTACCCGGAAAAATGAACCGCGCGGTTACGAACGGTTCCGCGATCTGTTTGAGGCCATTGTCGCCTACAACGAATAGAAGAGGAAGCATGAGCTCGCATACTGCGAATACTGAGTTGAAACTGATTGGCAAGCTGATCCTCGAAGGGGAGCTGCACTGCGAAACGGGACTGCACATTGGGGCGGGGAAGGGCTCGCTTGAAATTGGCGGAGCCGATAACCCGGTGGTGAAAGACGCATTTGGACGCCCTTATATTCCGGGCAGTTCGCTGCGGGGCAAGCTGCGCTCACTGCTGGAACATTCCAGTGGTCTGGCGATTCCCTCCGAGCTGGTGTATCTTTCGCGCCGGAAGGGACAGGAAGTTCGCATCCATCAGAGCGACCGGCCCGATGACGAAATCTGTCTGCTGTTCGGCCGCAATCCGGGGCGGATGGATCGTGGTTCGGGCGAAGGCGCGGAGAGCAAGTCGGCCAGTCCGGCGCGGCTGACCGTTTACGATGCGCCGCTGGATCAAGACAGCATCACGCCGCAGATGCGCGAGAATCTGGACGATGAACTAACTGAAGTGAAGAGTGAGAACGCGGTGGACCGTATTACTTCGCAGGCGAACCCGCGCACTTTGGAGCGCGTTCCGGCCGGGGCAAGGTTCCATGTGCGGTTGGTAATGGACATTCTTTGCGCCGAAGATAAGGAACTGTTTCCTCGTGTGATTGAAGGCCTGCGGCTGATGGAAGACGACAGCTTGGGCGGCGGTGGATCGCGCGGCAGCGGCCGTGTGCGCTTTTCCGGTTTGAAGCTGACTTGGCGCGGCAAGAGTTTCTATTCGAGTGGAGCGGAGCAGGCTGAATTGGTTTCCGGTGCGGATTTGGCTGCTGTACAGACTCTGGCAGCCGGTTCGGATTTTGCCGGGAAGCTTGCCGGCTAGCGTCATGTCTCCGTCAGAATTTGTCGTCGCCGGGCAGGCTAAATACGGGCGTCCGGCGCCGTCCAGGGGGACCGCCCCACCGGGCGGGTATCTGTTGAACATCAAGAGCTGTCATATGGTTGGCGAGAGTGATCCGGGACCGGAGATTAATTCATGAATCCTGGCTTTATTGTTCGCTTGCAGCCCCGGGGGCCTTGGCGTTTTGGCCCGCAATCGGGCACGCGCGACCGCGTCGACCGCATTTTTCACAGCGATTCGCTCTATTCGGCGGTGACGCTCGCCATGCTTCAGCTTGGCGATCTGGCGGAATGGATTGCCGCGACTGCCGATGCCGCTTCGCCCGCCGTGCAGTTCAGTTCCTGCTTTCCTTATCAGGGCAACATTTTATACATTGTTCCGCCCACCAGCGTTTGGCCGCCGGCGCAATCTTTGAAAGTGAGATGGAAGGGCGCGCGGTTTATTCCACTGCCGCTGGTGTCATCCCTGTTGGGCGATAAGCCGCTGGACGAAGACCGTTGGGTGGTGGCCTTTACCAGCGAATAAAGCTCGAACAACTCTCACCAACCCCGAATCCGAGCCCGGAACCACCCGAAAATGGTGAAAATGACCACTCCGCCATGTAACCGCCACGCCCAACCAGACCGCACGGAAAATCGCAGCGCCCGAAGTGTCGGCCTACCCCAACAACCGCTTCGCCATTTCCAGCCCCTCCTCCTTCGTCTTCACCCGGCCCTCCAACTGCGCATCCTCGACCTC